>NZ_JBAHZY010000134.1:0-25837 GCF_037132775.1 Psychrilyobacter sp. | reverse complement strand
TATATTAAGCCCTTATTTTGATTTTAAGGGCTTTTTGTTTGTTTTAATGCTGTCCTCATATATTGGAGTAGTCTTTAAAATTAATGTTTAAGAAGAATAAATTCAGCGATAGGAAGTTTTATTATTTCTGTGGAGTGACAAAAAAACCAAGAATTTAAATTCCTAGTTTCCTTATTTTAACTGTTATTTTTAATCGATTATACTATTTCTACTTCTACTTCTTTTTTTAAAGTGAGATCTAGCTCTTCTCCTTCAGTTTTAGCTATGATTAGAGTACAAACTGCGTCTCCTATAATGTTTACAGCAGTTCTAGTCATGTCTAGTATTCTATCTACACCCATGATAA
Organism: Psychrilyobacter sp.; assembly: GCF_037132775.1. GTDB lineage: Bacteria > Fusobacteriota > Fusobacteriia > Fusobacteriales > Fusobacteriaceae > Psychrilyobacter. The sequence continues at coordinate 25,491 of NZ_JBAHZY010000134.1, read as the reverse complement.
GAGCAATACCTTCAATTGGCAGCCCCACTTGAGTAAGTACCATAGATAACATTATAAGTCCTACGCCAGGAACTGCGGCTGTACCTATCGATGCCAGTGTAGCTGTTAAAATAACTGCGAGATAGTCACCCATAGTTAGATCTACTCCATATACCGCGGCTATAAATACAACTGCGACCCCCTGCATGATGGCAGTTCCATCCATATTGATGGTAGCTCCCAGTGGTATTGTAAATGAACTTATAATCTTAGATACTCCAAACTTCTCTTGAACAGTCTCTAGAGTAACAGGAAGTGTTGCTCCACTGCTGGCTGTAGAGAATGCCACAGAGATAGCCGGTAAAAATTTCTTTAAAAAAGTCATTGGATTCATCTTGACCACAGCAAGTAAAAGTCCCTGGTAAGTCAATAAGCCATGAATAAATAATGCTCCAACAACTGTAAGCATATATTTTAATAGTGGCATCATTGCTGAATATCCAAGAGATGAAAACGTCTTAGTAATAAGACAGAATACACCAAATGGAGCTACTTTCATAATAAGATTTAGCATCTCTAAAACTAGATCATTAGCTTGATTAAATCCTTCTCTTATCTTGCTAACTCTATCTCCTAGGACAGTTAAACCCATACCTGTAAGAAGAGCAAAGAATATAATTTGTAGCATATTTCCTTCAGCCATTGATGCTATCGGGTTAGATGGTATTATATCAATAAGTACATCTACGAATGGTTTTGAAGCTTTTATAGTTTTAGTAGTTTTTTCGATACTGTCACTGGATAATCCAGCTCCTGGATCAATTATATTTGCAAAAATAAGAGCTATAACGATTGCAACAGCCGTTGTGAACAGATAAAATCCTAAAGTTTTTGCTCCTATTCTTCCTAATTTTTTAATATCTCCCATAGCTGAACTTCCTACAGTCAACGATACAAATACCAGTGGAACTACCAACATCTTTATGGCATTTATAAATACCGATCCACCTAATTTCAAGAAAAACCCGATAATATAGTCTTCTACAAATGGAACATCTCTCATTGGATATAAAATCAATCCTACTATTATCCCACTAATTAATCCAATAAAAATTTTTGTTGTTAATGTCATTTTTTTCATCTTACCACCCTCCCATAAAAAAATTTAATTTTGTTGTTACAACTATAACAGAAAAACGCTACGAGTATATAGATAAATGATTAAACCTCTAGCGTAGTATATAGTTTATATATGCAAAAGTCAAATTTTAATAGTATTGTTTATTTTGTGAAGATCTTTATGAGTGGATTTTCTAATAATTTATCAACATATGCTTTCTTACCTAAACTCCCTAGAATTTCGCTGTAACTTGGGTGGGGAAATATAACCGATGAAAATTTATCTAAAGTGAGGTGATTTTTTGCTGCTATTTGAAATGAGGATATGATCTCACCTGCTCTTTCAGCTAAAAGTTTTACTTCCAAGATTTCTTTTTTATGGTTGGTTTCCACCCTCAGCTCAAAAATATCACCTTTTTTTGTCAGAGTTCTTTCTGAATCACCCCGTCCATAGGAATATATCTTAGTTTCTCTTTTCTTTGGATCAGGAATTCCTCGAGAAGCTAGTTCAGGTGAGGTAAATGTGCACCAGCTTATATTGGAATAATCTACCTTTTTTTTCAGGGGTAAAAACATATTTTTAACGGCTAAAATTCCTTGATAATTAGCCATATGTGAAAACTGATATGGACCTACTATATCTCCTACACCATAGATATTATGTATGTTTGTCCTCAAATAATCATCTACTTCTATCCCTTTTCGATTATATTTTATTCCTAATTCATCCAATCCAAGACCTTTTATATTCGGAACTCTTCCTATGGAAACTAGAATAGCTTCAGCTTCAATTCTTTTTGGTTCTCCATTGGTTTCTACATTGAGGCTAATGAGGCCGTCATTCTTAGTTACAGAAGTGGAGGTAGTATTAACGTGGATATTGACTCCCTCTTTTATCAAGATTTCAGATAAAATATTTACTAATTCCTCACTTTCACGGATAAACATTCGAGAAGATCTCTCTATTAGATGAACCTCTGTTCCCAATCTGTTTAAACACTGGGCCATCTCTACTCCGATAGCTCCCCCTCCTAAAATTATCATGGATTTAGGAAGTTTTTCTAGTTGGAAAAGGTTTTGATTGGTTAGATAATCTATCTTATCTAAGCCCTCTAGAGGAGGTATAAATGGAGAGGTACCAGTGGATATAACTATGTTTTTTCCGTGATACTTCACCTCGTCAACCAGTACAATTTTTGGTTCTATTAGTTTAATCGATATACCTTGCTTAAATGTTATTCCGTCCTTGGCTAAGACTTCTGGAGATTCATGGGAATACACCTCATCTATGATACCTCTGACATCACTCATAATTTTTGCAGTATCTATTTCTAGAGAGGAATAATATTTTTTGGCTACATGAATATCCTTACCTATGTTGATAAGAGCCTTACTGGGCATACATCCCGACCAAGTACAAGTTCCACCCGGTAAACTTCTATCCAGTAAGAGAACTTTTTTTCCCAGCCCATTAGCTGTATATGCGCAGGTTAGTCCTGCAGCTCCAGCTCCTACTATTAGTAAATCATACATACGTTTTATCTCCAATGTTAAAGTTTAGTTCATTTTATTTTAATAGACAAAGGAAAAAATTACAATATATATAGGGATAAAAGATCATAATATTTAGCTATAATCATTTCTATTACATATATTACTAAAAAGGTCAATTAAATCCTTTAAAATTTAAATTGTTTAAAGATTTTACAGATGTGGTATTATAGAAAATATTGTGATAAAATATATTTCTAAAAGAAGAAAAGTGGAGGAGAGATAAAAACGGAGATAAAAAAAATATTGATACCTGGGATTATATTATTTCTAATATTTTTTATAGGTGTTTTTGGATATATTTATATTGAAAATTATAATTTAATAGATGCTTTTTATATGACCTCTATCACCCTTTCTACAGGGGGATTTGGAGAGGTTAAGGCACTTAGTCCTCATGGGAAAATTTTTACCTCAATCCTTATATTTTCTGGGATAACCGTAGTTGTTTATACATTGGGAAACGTTACTAAATTTTTTGTTGAAGGGGAGCTGAAATCCTATTTAAGATGGAGGAGTATGGATAATAAAATAACTAAATTAAAAGATCATTACATAGTATGTGGAGCCGGCAGAACGGGAAGGAAGATTATAAAGGATTTTTTAAAAAAGGGTTTAGATTTTGTAGTGGTAGAAAAAGATGAGAAAAAGATTGAAAAACTAAAGGATATATATAGAAAAAAATTACTCTATGTAATAGGAGACGCAACAAAAGATGAAACTCTCCTCCAGGCCAATGTGAAAAGTGCTAAAGTATTGATATCGGTCCTATCAACAGATGCTGAGAATCTTTTTTTAACTCTTACAACAAAAGATTTAAATGAAAAAATACAGGTGATAACAAGGGCTGTGGACGCCAGCAGTGAAAAAAAATTAAGAAGAGGTGGAGCCGATTTTATAATTTCGCCTTTTGAGATAGCTGCTGAAAGAATGGTAGCCACAGCTACTCAAACTAATTTAATTAGTTTTGTAGATGTTTTTAGTAAAAAATCAAGGATAGAGGGTTTGACATTTGAACTGGTAGAGATAAAAAAAGGATCACAACTAGTAGATGTAACTCTTATGGAAGCAAAGATCCCTACTCAAACTAATCTAATAGTTATTGGTCACGAAGTAGACGGAGTTATGAAGATAAATCCTATGTCCCAGGAGCGCCTCAAAGAAAATGAAAAATTGTTGGTACTGGGGACAAAGGATCAAATAAAAAAATTAATAGAGATAGCTTTGAATTAATGACTTGAGGAGATTTTATGTATTATTTAATAGGTATATTTATATTTTATATGGTATTTATTGTTACAGGCAGCAGAAAACAGAGGATGAAAATTAAGATAAAAAAAACTGTAACTTATAAAAATGTTAATATCATCCCTAAAAATAACAGAGATGTAAATTTTGAAGTTTTGGAGGATCTGACCTTTGAAAGTAAAAATTTTATTGTTCAAAATTTAAATATAAAGAGTGAGAACGTAGATGAAGAGATGACGTATTTAGCGGTGGTACCAAAATCATATACTCCTGAAAAAAGTTATCCAGTACTTTATTTACTCCATGGGTTAAGGGATAATGCCCATGACTGGATAGAAAAAGGAAGACTTTTAGATACCTTTGAACTTTTACTAGAGAAAAAAGATATAGGAAAGATGATTGTCATTCTCCCTAATTCAGGATTTTGCGGTGAGTCTTGGTATAGTGATTTTAAAAAGGTAAAGAATAAAAACTATGAGTCATATTTTATAGATGAATTAATTTTAGATGTAAAAAAAAGATTTAATGTGAATAATGCCGGGATATCTGGATTTTCTATGGGTGGATATGGCTCTTTTAAATTAGGGCTGAAACATTTGGAGTTGTTTAAAGTAATTGGTAGTTTTGCTGGGGCTGTTAGTTTGGTGAGGCTGACTATAAATAAGAGGATTACGAGAATAGTTAAATTTATATATCTTCCTAAATTTCTATTCAAAAGTGAGGATAAAGAGCGGTTTATTAATATATTTGGATCGTGGGGAAAAGGCATTATGAAAGAAGATCCTTATACTCTTATAAAACAATTGAATACCACAAAACAACAGGGAAAACATTTTTACCTTTCAGTTGGTTCAGAAGATAAAGAACCTTATTATATAGTTCACCAATGGGTAGATATGGTAGGTAGAATAAAAAGATTTAATCTACCTTTTGAAGCTTATATCTATGAGGGAGAAACTCACACATGGGATTATGTAGCTAAAGATATAGGTAGATTTTTAAAATATAGTTGGAAACATTTAAAATAATATCTTTTTGGAGATCTTATTTTTTTATTGCTTAAAAACTTATAAAATATAGTTAAAAAACTTTACTTTATCAAAAAAATAAAGTATATAAGGTTTATATAGTGTATACGATTAAAAGGGAGGTAAGATATGAAAAAAATGTTTTTATTATTGTCATTGATGTTCCTCATGATTGGCTGTGGAAAAGATAAGTCGGAAACAACTGGAACTAAAGAGGTTAAAAAAACTCTGACTTTTTATGCTGGATTACAAGAGGATCATGCTGCCATGATAGCAAAAAAGTTTGAGGAAGAAACAGGAATTAAGACAAGCTTTGTAAGGATGAGTAGTGGAGAAGTTTTAGCTAGATTAAAAGCAGAAAAAAATAACATGTCTGCATCTGTATGGTACGGCGGACCTGTAGATGCGTTTGTAGCAGCGAATGAAGCTGGTTTAATCGAATCATATATTTCTCCTGAAGCAGTAAATATCAATGAGGAACAAAAAGATCCTGATGGTAACTGGACAGGAATCTATGTAGGTTATTTAGGATTTGTTGGAAACCAAAAAATGTTAGATGAAAAGAGATTGGAGATGCCTACATCATGGGCAGATCTATTAAAGCCTGAGTACAAGGGAGAGATCGTAGTAGCTCATCCTGGATCATCAGGAACGGCTTATACAATGTTAGCTACTCTTGTTCAACTTATGGGTGAAGATGAAGCTATGGAGTATTTGAAAAAATTCAACGGGCAGGTTAGACAATATACTAAATCTGGTACTGCTCCAGGAAGAATGGCAGGACAGGGTGAAACAACAATTGGAATAACATTCTTACACGATGCTATAAAATATAAAAAAGAAGGATATATAGACATCGTCATTTCTGCTCCATCTGAAGGAACAGGATATGAGATTGGTGGAGTAGCACTATTGAAAAATGGACCAGATCAAGAAACTGCTAAACAATTTATTGACTGGGTATTGACTAAAGAAGTTCAAGAAATGGGGAAAACAGTAGGATCTTTCCAATTCTTAACAAATAAAGATGCCATGCCACCAGCAGAAGCAGATCCAATAAAAGATACAAAATTAATTAAATATGATTTTGATTGGGCAGGAAAGAATAGAGTAAGATTAGTGGAAAGATTTAGTATTGAAACAAGTACTATAGCCCCAAAAAAATAATTAAGATACTTCCCTTAGTTCTTTGACTGAGGGAAGTCTTTATATAAATAGGGAAATTGGAGGAACTATGAACAACTTTAGATTGAAAATAAATGAAGAATTAAACCATATAAAAAAATTGACTAACGATCCCACATTATTTGTGACAATAATATTTTCATTAGTGGTGATATCATTTTTTGTGCTAGTACCTCTCTACAATGTATTGATGGAAAGTTTTACATTTAAAGAAGCACTTAGTTTGGAAAATTATAAAAACGCATTTGGAAGAAGTGGAAATGTAGCAATAATTTTAAATACTTTAAAACTAGGTTTTGTAACTGCAACATTATCACTTATCATTGGATTTTTCTTTGCATATACTACATCGTATATGAAGATCAGAGGGAAAAAACTATTTGATTATATAGCAATGCTACCTATTATATCGCCACCATTCGTTGTAGCGTTATCAGCAATATTATTATTTGGAAGACAGGGGCTTATTACTCGTGGTCTCTTTGGTATTAAAGATTTTGAGATCTATGGATTTCATGGATTGGTATTAGTTCAGGTTTTAAGTTTTTTCCCCATAGCATATCTAATGTTGGTTGGTTTATTACAGGGAATAGATCCTTCTGTAGAGGAAGCCTCTACAGATTTAGGTGCATCTAAATTAAAAGTATTTACAAGTGTAACCTTTCCATTGGTTATTCCAGGGATAGCTAATGCTTTTTTATTAGTTTTTATACAATCTATAGCAGATTTTGCCAATCCTGTAGTAATCGGTGGAAATTTTACAACAATTTCTGTAAAAATTTATCAGGAAGGAATAGGTAATTTCCAATTGGGAATAGCAACGGCACTTGCGATGATATTACTTTCAATCTCTATATCAATGTTTATAGTTCAAAGGTATTATATAAATAAAAAATCTTATATAACTGTGACTGGAAAGTCTTCTAGAGCCAGAGATTTAATCAAAGATAAAGCTATAACAATACCTGTATTCATAACTTTAATAATTCTTACTGTATTTGTAATACTTATGTATATTTTGATCCCTATAGGATCATTTGTAAAGTTGTGGGGGATCAACTATACTCCTACCCTAGCTCACTATAAATATATATTTGATTTTGGTATGGATCCTATAATACAGACTACTGTATTAGCGATAATAGCAACTATAATAACAAGTATTTTTTCTATGATTCTTGCGTTCTTAATTGTAAGGAAAAAATTTATAGGGAAAACGTTTATAGAATTCACAACAATTATGGCCCTTGCTATCCCTGGAACAATCATAGGTTTAGGATATGTAATCAGTTATAATATTACATATAAGATACCGTTTACAAATATAACATTGATCCCGCCCCTTACAGGAACGGCACTTATTATTGTTATAGCCTTTATAATTAGAAGTTTACCTGTAGGAGTTAGAAGTGGAATGAGTTCACTTCAACAAATTGACCCTTCTATCGAGGAAGCAGCAAGTGTCTTAGGAGCTTCGAGTAGTAAAGTTTTTTTTAGTGTGACTATCCCTATGATAAAAGAAGCATTTTTTAGTGGGTTGATCTATTCGTTTGCAAGAAGTATGACCTTGGTAAGTACGATTATATTTTTGATATCCGCTAGATGGAAACTACTAACACCTACAGTAATGGATAATATAGATACTGGAAGGATAGGAATAGCATCAGCTTACTGTACAATATTAATTGTAATAGTATCGACAGTGATGATAAGTATGAAGATTTTAATCTCAAAAATAGGTCTAAAAAAATAAAGCAAGTTAGGGGTGTATTTTAATGAAACAATCTAAAAGAGTAGAGATAAAGAATTTAACAAAAATATTTATCTCGGGAAAAAACAAAATAAAGGCAGTTAATAATATTAGTTTAATTGTAGAGCCTGGAGAATTTGTATGTCTCTTAGGACCTTCTGGTTGTGGAAAAACAACAATGCTTAGAATGTTAGCAGGATTTGAGATTCCTACTTCTGGAAATATATTTATAGGAGATAAAGATGTAGCAAATCTGACTCCAGATAAAAGAGACACTGCCATGGTATTTCAAAATTATGCACTATTTCCTCATATGAATGTGTATAATAATATTGCATACGGACTTAAAATACAAAAGAAATCTAAACAAGAGATAGATAAGAGAGTTAATGATGTTTTAAAATTAATGAAGATGGAAGATTTTGCTGAGAGAACACCTTCAGCAATGTCCGGTGGACAGCAGCAGAGAGTGTCCCTTGCAAGGGCCTTGATCATGAATTCAGGAGTATTACTATTTGACGAACCACTATCAAACTTAGATGCTAAATTAAGACTTCATATGAGAGATGAGATCAGAAAACTTCAGCAGGAGGTTGGGATAACTTCGATCTATGTAACTCATGATCAGGCAGAAGCGATGTCACTTTCTGATAAAGTGGTAATAATGAAAGATGGTGAGATTATGCAGGTAGGATCTCCAATAGAAATATATCAAAAACCAAACAGTGAATTTATTGCTAAATTTATCGGGAGAGCTAATATTTTAAAAGCGACAATAATTTCAAAGAAAGATGGGAAAACAAAAATTGAATTATTGGGTTCTGAATACACAGTAACTGATGAAATAGGATACAGTGCGGGAGAGATAGTTGAGGTCGTAGTAAGACCTGAATCTATTAAATTTAATGCAGAAAAACATCAGGGAAAAGTTGTGAAAAGTGTCTTTATGGGAGAAAATCATGAGTATGAAATCATGGTAGGAACCGAAAAAATTGAGGTATCTTTAAACAATCCCCATGGGAAAGAGATAAAAAAAGTTGGTGAAAATTTAACTTTTGTTTTAGACGAAGAATCAATCCATATAATTTAAACAAGAAGAGAGAAAATTTATAAAATTTTCTCTCTTCTTGTTTAAATTTTTTTCACGTAGTTATCCTTACTCCTGTCTAAATCAGTAAAAGAAAAAATAAAATAACAAATAAAACAGAAAACAATTGACATTGTTACGAAGTTAAGGTATACTTCTCTTGTCTTTGAAAGCGCGGGAATAGCTCAGTTGGTAGAGCGTCAGCCTTCCAAGCTGAATGTCGCCAGTTCGAACCTGGTTTCCCGCTCCAAAGACTTTAATAAAAAATCCATGTCGCGGGATAGAGCAGTCTGGTAGCTCGTCGGGCTCATAACCCGAAGGTCGTAAGTTCAAATCTTGCTCCCGCCACCAATTAAAATTCAAACCAGCTGTTAACAGCTGGTTTTTTATTTTTATATTTTTTGTTTTGTTTTCATCTGATAATAACGATTTCCAAAGAGGTCAATGCTGTTAAAAATCTCAAATCCCATTTTTTCATACAATGATCTTGCCGATTTTTTTTCTATATCTACAATCAAACTACAAGGATCAAATTCATTGTTCACGAATTGTAGGAGGGATTTACCTATTCCCTGTCCACGATATTTATCCCCTACAGCAAGGCTATCGATATAGTAAGAGTTTTTAACTCCTTCAATTGGAAGAACAGTATCAACACAATATTTTTTTAACAGTATAGATCTCTGATTTTCTCCTAAACTCATCTCCAAATTTTGATCATATATAATGATCATTCCCATGATAACCTTGTTTTTTTCATAGACAAAACAATTTTCAAAACTTAATTTATTGTGTTTACTTTGAAATAAAAGTTGACATACCTCTTTTGCTTTATCTCCTACAAATGATGGATCCATGGGGAAAAAGATCTCCCCTGCTGCACTCATTATAAAATCTATAACTTTGTCTTCCTTCTTAGCTTTTCGAATATTATCTAACTTCATTAAAATCCTCCAATTTTTTTGTTTTCTTCTACTTTTTTATAGGGTATAATATAGACTATATCATTAAGGGTGTATTTTTAGGAGGGAATTTATGAAAATAAAAAATCAAAGTTTATATGGACAAAATTTTGAGATAGAGGAAAAAATAGGAAAAAGATCCATAGATTCATTTATTAAGGTCAGAGGATGGATACTGATCATAGTTACTTTAGGTTTGGCAATATTTAGTCTTTTAAATATAGCTAGTGCGAGTTTTTACACCTCTATGAGAATTTATAAAACAGAATATTTTTTTGTGAAGAGACAATTTTTATTTCTTTTAGCTGGAATAATCCCTTTATTTATGGGCTTAGGTATCGATTATAAATGGTATGAAAAAAAACGAACGATTAAACTAATAGTTATTCTTGTACTTCTTCTGTTTGGAGTTATTGCCATAGGAACTGCCTTTGGGATAGATTTTTTGGTGCCAGTTAGGAATGGAAGTAGACGTTGGATAGATTTTAAAATTGTTAAACTACAACCCTCTGAGCTATTAAAAATTGCATATATCATCTTAATCGCCAAGGGACTCCATGCCTGTAGACAAAAAAAATATAAAAACATGGATATAGTATATACCATATCTCCAATTGTATTATTCTTTGTTTTATCTGTTTTTTTTCAAAGAGACCTTGGAACAGCTCTGCACTATATAGCTATCTCCTTTGTTATGATATTTTTTTCAGATATAGAATTAAAGCATATATTTAAATTTTTTGCTATAATTGTTGTAATAGGAATAACCTATGGAAGTTATGCATACTTTATAGGAGATGACAGCTCCTATAGAAATAGGAGGATAAAAGCCTATGTAAAAGGTGTAATCTACAATGAGTATGACAATAGAGACGGATATCAGATAAAACAGTCTTTGATTGCTGTTGGAAATGGGGGATTTTTTGGTAAGGGATTGGGAAATGGAACCCAAAAATATAGTTATCTTCCAGAGATACATACAGATTTTATCATGGCTTCTATTGGAGAGGAATGGGGATTTGTAGGAGTTTCCATCATGTTTTTAGCCTATATAATTATCTTACAGATAGGGGCAGTCATTGCAAAATCAGCTAGAGACTACTTTGGTAAATATTTAGCCATTGGAATTACGGGTTACTTGTTTAGCCAAATAATAATGAATGTATATGTTGTTACAGGGCTTATGCCGGTCACAGGAATACCCCTGCCTCTTATGAGCTATGGTGGGACCTCCCTATGGACGACCCTATTTTCTATTGGAGTACTTTACAATATTAATAAACATTCTTTAAAAGGGGGGGCAAAAGGTGCAGACCAAAAAAAAAGAAGTTCAAAATAAGATCTATCAGGGAGCTATGGAAGTTTTTAAAGAAAATGGATATAGAGGCGCAACCATGAAAGAAATATCGAAAAAATCAAAAGTTCCAATTGGAAATATATATAGATATTATGAAAATAAAGAGATACTTTTTGATGATATAGTCTTTGAACTATACTCAACTATTAAATACAACCATATTCATGAGGATTTCAAGGAGAAATCCTCCGATTTGAATAAAAAACCAAGAGTATTTTTAAATAATTATATAAATTTAGCGACCTCTAAACCTATGGAATTTTTTATCCTTTTTGATTCCTCTATAGGAACAAGATATGAGAGTTTTCTGGAGGAATTAGTAGGGATAAGATGGAGAAAATATCTAGATAATAAAAAAATAAATGGCCTGGAGTATGAAAATTTTGATAAGGAGTTTATTATGGTTTTAATGAAACTGGCGATTACTAGTATTATCGACATATGTAAAAAATATAGTAGCAATGAAAAATTATTGAGATATTATTTGATTAAATTTGATTATTTTTTTAGGAGTGATATATGTGATAAACTTAAAGAAATTAGTTTTAATGAAAGAAATTAGTTTATTCTTTTTGCTTAGTTTGACTTTGTTTTCTGCTCCTCTAAGGGTAGGGGTGAGTTCAGATTTTAATTTTGAGTTGGTAAATTTTATGATGGAACAGGATAAAACCCTGGATATAGAGCTGATTAGGTATGAAAATGATAAAAACTTAAATAGAGATCTTTTAGATAAGAAGATTGATGTTAATATTTTTCAAACTTTAGACTATTTAAATTCATACAATGACTTAAATAACAGCACTATTAGATCTATAGGGGGGACCTATGCAGAACCCATGGGACTATATTCCAAAAAATATAATTCCATGAAAAGTATGGTGGTAGGGGCTATCATAGCCATTCCTAAGGATCCTTCTAATAAAAAGAGAGCACTGAGATTTTTAGAGGAGATGGGTCTCATAGAGCTAGATCACGAAAAAAAAATTACAACAGAAGATATCTTATCCAACCCTTTCAAAATAGAGATTGTAGGAGTAGATACTTTTTTATTGCCCAGGTTTTTAGAAGTTGCTGACTATGTTATTTTAAGTGGAGGGACAGCTTTTAATGTGGGATATACTCCACAAATAGATTCGTTATTTTTGGAGGGTTTTAATAAAAAATATATAAATATAATAGCTATCAGGGAGAAAATGCTCAAAAATAAAAAAGTCATTCGGTTTTCTGAGTCGATCAGAAGCAAGGACATTAAATTATTTATCTTAGAAAAATATGGAAAAAACATAAGTTTTTTTTGAAATTTTAAAAAAACAAAAAAATAAAATGTCAAGGAAGAATTTTTTTCTTTTATCTTTTCTTTTTCTACCCCTTATTTACCAATCTTAAACCTAAATATATAAATTTTATATACTCCTATTTTATAAAATGAGTTAGACACTTTTCACTATATATGGTAACATTCCAATTGTTAATGACTAAATATAGTGGAGTGGTGTTAAATGAAAGTAGTTAAAAGAGATGGTCAGAGAGTCAACTTTGATGCAAATAAGATAGTTTGCGCGATAAACAAGGCAGCTATTGCTTCCAAGGAAGATGTCAGCACTAAATTTGCCCTAGAAGTGGTGAATAAATTAGTAGATTTAAATAAAAATCTAGAAGTCGAAGAGATACAGGATCTTGTAGAAAAAGAATTGATGAAAACATATCCAGATATGGCTAAAAACTATATCTTGTATAGAGACATGAGAAATATAGAGAGACACAAGAGAACAACTTTAAAAAAATCTTTCGATGGTATAGTTACTGTGGAAAAAAACAATATAAACAATGAGAATGCAAATATGGCTGGGAATACTCCTGCCGGTCAAATGATGACATTTGCAAGTGAGACTACAAAGGACTATACACATAAATATCTATTAAATCCTGAATATTCAAGTGCCCATTTGGCTGGAGATATTCATATCCATGATTTAGACTATTATCCTACAAAGACTTCTACCTGTGTACAATATGATTTGAAAAAATTATTTACAGGTGGATTTCAATCAAAGCATGGAAAGATCCGTCAACCTAAATCTATCTCAACATACGCTACACTGGCAACTATAATATTTCAAACAAACCAAAATGAACAGCATGGTGGACAGGCTATACCGGCATTTGACTTCTTCATGGCTCCAGGAGTATTAAAATCATTTAGAAGACACTTTAGATATAGAGCACTGACATTTTTAGATGCAGATTATATTGAGGACAAAAATAATGAATTAAAAGAAATTATAAATAACTCAATCACTACAATATCTGTAAGTAAAGATATTAAAAATACATTGGCTAAAAAATTAGGAATGGATAAAAAAATTATCGATAAATTAATTAAAATTGCATATGCAGATACAAAGAATGAAACACACCAAGCTATGGAAGGATTTATCCATAACTTAAATACCATGCATTCTAGAGGTGGAAATCAGGTAGTATTCAGTTCTATCAACTATGGTACTGATTTTTCTGCTGAGGGTAGGATGGTTATAGAGGAGTTGTTCAAAGCTACTGAGGAGGGATTAGGAGATTCAGAGACACCTGTATTCCCTATTCAAATATTTAAAGTAAAGACTGGGATATCTTTTTCGGAAAAAGACTTTGAACTAGCTGTAAATAACTGGGCTAAAGCATCTAAGGGAGAGTTAGAATTTGAAACTCCTAACTTTGATCTTTTTATCAGAGCATGTGAAGTTACTTCTAAGAGATTATTCCCTAACTTTGTATTCTTAGACACACCATTTAACTTCCATGAAAAATGGGATATAAATGACCCTGACAGATACTTATATGAAGTGTCTACAATGGGATGCAGAACCAGAGTATTTGAAAATGTCAGAGGAGAGAAAACTTCTATCGGTCGTGGAAATGTATCGTTTACATCTATCAACATGCCTAGACTAGCTATCAAAGCCAGAAAGGAAGCTGTAGAAAGATTGGGAGAGAACTCATCGAAAGTTGAAACATTAGCTGTAGAGTTATTCCACAAAAATGTAAAAGAGATGGCTAATTTTGTAGGTGCTCAATTAAAAGATAGGTTTGAATTCCAAGGTTCGGCAGTAGCTAGACAATTTCCATTTATGATGGAAAATGGTATCTGGGATGGGGGACAAAACCTAGGTCCTAACGATGAAGTTAGAGATACGTTTGCATCAGGAACATTGGGTATAGGATTTATTGGTGGTCATAATGCAATGATGGCTCTCTATGGTGAAGGTCATGGAAAGAACGACAAGGCATTTAACACTCTGTATAAAGCTATATCTGATATAAAGGGTATCGCTGCAGAAAAGACTAAGGAACACAAATTAAATTTCTCAGCATTAGCAACTCCTGCTGAGGGCTTATCTGGAAGATTTACAAAAATAGATCGTGAGAAATTTGGAACTATAGATGGTGTAAATGACAGAGATTATTATATCAATTCATTCCATGTGGATGTTAAAGAAAATATTTCTTCTTTAGAAAAGATAAAGAGAGAAGCTCCATTCCATGAGCTTACTCTTGGGGGACATATTACTTATGTAGAACTTGATGGAGAAGCTAAAAAGAATGTAATGGCTATTATGAAGATTGTAAGAGCAATGCAACAAGAGGGAATCGGATATGGTTCTATCAACCATCCAGTGGACAGATGTAAGGATTGTAGCTTTAAAGGAATCATAGAAAATACTTGTCCTGTATGTGGAAGTAATGAGGTATCTAGAACTAGAAGAATCACAGGTTATTTAACTGGAGATTTAGACGGTTGGAACTCATATAAGCAAGCTGAGGAGCAAGATAGAGTAAAGCACAACTAGAAGACCAACTCCTTTTTTCTTATATTTCCTCTAATCTTAGAGGAAATGAGGTGGGAAGACTAAGAGAAGGTATAAAAATATTATTGTAGAGAGGGAATTGTTGAAATTCCCTCTTTAGTTTAGACTCTAGAGGTGATAAAATTGAAAACTAAATTAAAAAAAATTTTAAATATTTATTGGAAAAAAGAAAAAAATATTTTGATTTTATTGTTTATAGCAATTATATTAACTCTAAAAACGTCTGATATTCCTTATCCTTTTGGAATTCATATTTTAGGAATGAAAAGTTTTATTTATGGAAATAATTTAATCCAATCTTTATCTACGAGTTTTATAATGGGATACATCATTTATTACTTACTGGAATATCGACCTAAGGTTAAAGAAACTAAAGTTATAATGGAAAATTATGTTGCACTAAGAATCAGAAAGATTTTAACGGATTTTCATAATACTTATACAATGCTAGCTACTATTTCAACTGAAATCGATTCTACTACAGCGGGGTTGAAAGAAGATTTAAATAATATGAAAAACATTTTAAAAGTAAAAAAAGGGACTAGATGTCATGTTTCATTTGGTGGCGATAAAGATATGAGTAATTATACAGTTGGAAATTTCATTGTAGACGAAGGAAATGAAATTTATATTACTTCAAATGAAATTTTGAATTATATAATATATCTTGATATCGATTTTGTAGCTATTTTAAATGAAGTAATTGAAGAATCACAGTCTATGACAATGGGTTTTAAGGGGAATTTTTTTCCAGATCTTGAATTAAAAAGTTTCGAAGAAGATTTTATTCGAAATTATCAAGTTTATACTAAATTAAAAAAATATTATGAATAGAATATACCTCATAAAAATTCAATAGAACATCTATGTTAGTTAAATCAAATTAAGATAGCTACTGAATTATACCGTGAAATAATATTTTAATTTGTGCAAATTCGTGACAAAAATAAGAAGAAAGAAGGAATAATATGAAAATAATAAAAATATTTAAAGAAACCATCTCCGATGGATTCGGATTCAGATACTCCATATACTTTTCAGGGTGCACCCACTACTGTGAAGGTTGTCATAATCATGAAACATGGAAGGGTGACATAGGTAGGGTCTTAGATGAAGAATATATGGATGAGATAGTAGGAGAGATAAACAAAAACTCGATGTTAGACGGGGTTACCCTGTCTGGAGGAGATCCATTTTTTAATCCCATAGAATTATTGAAATTTCTAAAGGAAATTAAGGCTAGAACTCATAAAAATATATGGTCTTATACTGGGTATACTTTTGAAACTCTGCTAAAAGATCCTGTTATAAGGGAGTGTCTGGATTATATCGATGTATTGGTAGACGGTAAGTTTCAAAGAGTCAACTATCATCCAGAATTATACTTTAGAGGGAGCAGTAATCAAAGAATAATTGATGTTAAGGAAAGCCTAGAGAATGATCAAATAATTACTTTAGAATTTTAGAAAAACACCTATAATGGGTGTTTTTTTTTTGATATTTCCATTGTAACTGGTCATATGCTATAATAATCCTATATTTATCAATAAGTTTATGGCGTTTGAACAGGGAGGAAGGATATGAAAAATAGCAAAAGAGTTATCCTTCATTACGATATGGATGCATTTTATGCATCTGTAGAGATAAGGGATCAACCTAATCTTCGCGGTAAACCTGTAATTGTAGGGACTAGTGTTATAACTACCTGTAATTATGAAGCGAGAAAATATGGTTTACACTCTGCAATGAGTGTTACAAAGGCTAGAATGCTCTGTCCCTATGGAATATATCTGAAAGTTGATAAGGAAAAGTACAACGGAGTTTCAAAACAGATAAAAAATTTGGTTTTAAAACTAACCAATAAGGTAGAATTTATAGCTTTGGATGAAGGATTTATAGATATTACAGACATTATAAAAAATTATCCATCCTATGAAGTATTTGCCAAAAAATTTCAAAGGGGTATATTAAAAAACACAGGATTAACTTGTTCTATTGGAATAGGGTATAATAAACTCAGTGCGAAATTAGCCAGTGATGCTAAAAAACCTGGAGGAACAACATTTATTAGGGGTTTAGATGAGTTTGCTAATTTTATGTCAGATAAGGGGATAAAACTCATACCAGGGGTAGGAAAGAAAACCCAGGAGATCCTGGGTCGAAAAAATATTGTAGAGGTATCCGATGTTTTAAAGGTGTCACTGCAGGAGCTTAGGAGTATATTGGGGTATAACAGGGGTGAGATGATATATGAATATTCTAGAGGAATCGATAATAGGAAGGTGTCTATCGAATCAAAGACACATTCTATTAGCAACGAGAAAACTTATTCTAGTCCTTTAGAAGACAGAGAATTTATATGGTCTGAATTTTTAGGCCTGTTGGTGAAAACTCATAAAAGGTTGGAATATCAGAAGTTTCATACAAAAACTCTAACTTTAAAAGTAAGATATTTGGATAGGAAAACTATAACCAGATCTAAAAGTATAAATATATCCACTCAAAATATAGAAATTTTAAAAAAATTATTGACTGTACTCTTGGAGGAGATTGATTTAGAGGATAAAATTAAATTATTGGGGATAAATATGGGTAATTTAAGTAAAAACAAAGAGTATCAATTGGCTTTCAAGGATATAGAGGAGATAAAAAAAGAAAGAAAAATACAGGAATTGAAAGATAAGATTAAGGATTTAAAAAATATATAAAATTAAACTATTTTAATTTTAGGAATAATGTTGTACAAATAGTATAGGGGTAGAAATGAGTATATAACTTTAGGAGGAATAAAATGAAAAAACTTGCAAATGACTTTATCAACTTTTCCCATTCTTCAAAATCTGTATTTCATGCAGTGAAGAATACTGCTGATATATTGATAGCCAACGGATATAAAGAGATCTTAGAATCTGAAAAATGGAAATTAGAGGTTAGTGGGAAATATTTCTTCACAAAAAATGATTCTTCATTGATTGCATTTTCTATTGGGAATGGAAATTTAAATGAGTGTGGATTTAAAATTTCTGGAAATCATACGGATTCTCCAGGATTCAGAATAAAACCCAAGTCAGAGATGGTAGGAGATTCATACCTTAGATTGAATACGGAAGTATATGGAGGGCCTATTTTGAATACCTGGCTAGACAGACCTCTGAGTATTGCAGGAAGGGTGGTTGTGAAATCAGAGAACGTTTTTAAACCTAAAACAATCTTAGTAAATATAGATAAGCCATGCCTTATCATTCCTAACCTCGCTATCCATCAAAATAGAGAGGTAAATAAAGGTGTTGAATTGAACAAGCAAAATGACACTCTACCTATCTTAACACTGATAGATGAGGAGTTAGAAAAGAAAAATTTCCTATTGAAATTAATAGCAGAGGAAAATAATATAAACTTAGATGAGATTTTAGACTTTGATCTATACCTCTATGAATTTGAAAAGGGAACTCTTGTAGGATTAAACGAGGAGATGATCTCAGCTGCCAAAATAGATAATTTAGGGGCCTTATATGTTGGTCTAGATGCCTTTCTTGAAGCCAAAGAGTTTAACGGTGTAAATGTACTGGCATGTTTTGACAATGAAGAGATAGGGAGCAGTACAAAGCAGGGAGCAGACTCAAATATGCTATTAAACACTCTAGAGAGGATATCTCTATCTTTAGGTTTAGATAGAGAGGAATTCTTTTGTGCACTATCAAATTCGTTTATGTTGTCTGTAGATGGAGCTCATGCAGTTCATCCAGCTCAGAATCAAAAGACAGATCCTATAATAAGACCTAAGATGAATCATGGTGTGGCTCTGAAAGTTGCCGCTAATCAATCTTATACTTCAGATGCATATTCACTGGCTGTAGTAAAACAAATATTAGAACCTAATGGTATTCCATATCAATACTTTGTAAATAGATCAGATACACCGGGGGGATCTACAATAGGGCCTATTTCTTCTACCCATCTAGGTATAAATGCTGTAGATTTAGGATTGGCAATGATTGGAATGCACTCTATTCGTGAGCTATGTGGTGTAGAAGATCTTATGAATTTAAAAAAATTACTTAAAAATTATTATTCCCTTTAAAATAAAGATTTAATTCATTGAGGGGTACAGGGGAGTGAAAAGATGAAAATACTATTGGTAGAAGATGAAAAACAGATATCGGATTATATAACCAAAGGGCTTTTAGAAGCAGGATATGATGTAGATACTGTAGATAACGGAGAAGATGCTATAAGCTATGCTACAAACAACAATTATAGTTTAATATTACTCGATATTATGATTCCTAAAAAAAATGGAATAGAAGTAGTAAAATATTTAAAAAAGCAAAAAGATAATACACATATAATTCTTATATCAGCAAAAGATCAAATTCAAGATAAAGTTGCGGGATTAGATGCAGGAGCAGATGATTATTTAGTAAAACCATTTGCTTTCTCGGAGTTATTAGCTAGAATTAGAGCTATATTTAGGAGGAGCACCGATGGAAATGATAATATTTTAATAGCTGAAAATCTAAAGATGGACTTACTAAAAAGAATTGTCTCTAGAGATGAGCAGATAATAGACCTGACAGCCAGAGAATTTAATCTTTTGGAATACTTTATAGAGAATAAAAATACTGTTTTAACTCGTATGATGATCACAGAAAAAGTATGGAATATCAACTTTATTTCTGATACAAATGTGGTAGATGTATATATAAATCATTTGAGAAAAAAAATTGATAAATTATTTGAAAAAAAATTAATCCATACAGTCAGAGGAGTTGGGTACATATTAAAAGGTTAACCAGTTTTAGCAAAAATAATTTAATATTTATAACTATGGTTAAAAGTAGTGTTCGAAATTTTATTGCACTAGGAATTATTTTTACAGGAGTGATTTTTTTAACTTCTGGTTTATTTAAAAATCATGTGGATAAAGAGTTAGCCAGTGAAGTTGGGATATTTCAATATCTCCTAAAGGAGGAAAGAATAGTTTTTGAGACCAATACGGTTATAGATTACCTAGATCTTCTGCCTGTACGCTTAGATATTATAGTAATAGACGCAGAAGCTAAAAAGCCTGTGTATGTAGAAATAAGTGACGATGCCTTTATTTTTAGTAATTCTAAAGCTTTAACGAAGCTTGTAAAAGATGTTGATCTAGAAAAAAATATATACGCCACTGTTGAAAATAAAAGACTTTTAATAGGGAGTTTTACCAATGGAAATAAAACATATATCTATGCACTTATTAGAGATATTTCAGATATAAATCTTTATCTTTCATGGCTGGCGATAACCTTTGTTCTGATAAGTTTTTTAGCTATAATTTGGAACTACTATAATACAAATAATATAGTTGATACCCTCTTAATGGGGTTGGATGAAATAACTAACTCAGCCAATGATATTAAGGGTAAAAATTTATCCAAAAGGATTGAAATTACTGCTAAAAATGAGAGTATAGGAAATTTGATATTCACTTTAAATTCCATGTTAGACAGGGTGGAAAATAGTTTTATTCAAATAAATGAATTTACAGATAATGTGAGTCATGAGTTGAAGACTCCTATTATGTCTATTAAAAGTATGATAGAGGTGGAGCTCAGTAGTGAGAGGAGTGTGGAAGAATACCAGGAAGATTTGGGAAAGGTCCTGGATGAAGTTAACTGGTTAAACAGTATTATTCAAAAACTTTTGATTTTCACTAAAAATCCAGAATCAATGGAGGAATATTTTAGACCTGTAAAGATAGAAAAAATGATCTTTGAATTATGTGAATTTATGGATATTCTTACTTTAGAAAAAAAAATAACTTTAAACTGTGAGTTAGAAGACTATGAGATAGAGGTTTTAGGAGAGGAGTCGCTGCTTCGGGATATATTTTTAAATATAATTTCTAATTCTATTAAATATAACAAGGAAGGGGGAGAGATAAATATTACCTCTTTTATCCTGGAAGATAAGATCGGAATTCGGATTTCAGATACAGGGATTGGAATTAAAGATAATAATTTAAAGAAGATTACAGAAAGGTTTTTTAGAGAAGATAAGGTTAGAACTACTAAAAAATCAGATTCAGGATTGGGCTTGTCTATCGTATCTCATCTAGTAGAAGTTCATAGGGGAACTTTGGAAATAGAGAGTGCTGAAGGGATAGGGAGTACATTTACAGTGTATCTACCAAAGGTTTAATAGAGTATAAAATCAACTAAAAAATATTAAAAAAAGAGACTGCCTAAATTTTAAACTGGCAGCCTCTTTTTTTTTATGGATATATTTATATAGAATTGTATATAGACAGATAATGAAGGGTAGTCCCTGCTATGACAAAAAAATGCCAGATGACATGGGTATATTTAACTTTTTTCATGGAGTAGAAGATCGCTCCTATAGAATAAAAAATACCTCCAGCTATGAGCAGTGTCAGTGATACGGAGTTCAAACTACTCTTTAGATTTCCAAATACAAAGACTATCATCCATCCCATAAATAGATAGATTAGAGTGGACATTGTTTGAAATCTACCTGCAAATTTAATTTTAAATAAAACTCCCAGACTGGTTAAAGTCCATTGAATAACCAAGATTACCCAGCCTGTAATCCCTCCTAATATCAGCAGAAAAGGAGTATATGAACCGGATATAAGGACATAGATAGCAGAATGATCCAATATTTTAAAAATTTTTCTATATTTTCCTATGGGAAGAATGTGATATATTCCTGACATAAGATATAAAAATATGGCTGAAAGCCCAAAGATACTAAAGCCTATAATTTGTTTTATTCCTCCCTCTTGTACCGCATGGATAACTAAAAAAACTAGACCACTTATTGCCATCCCAGCACCCAATAGATGGGTTATGGAACTCATATATTCCTCTAATTTTGAATATGGATTAATAACTTTCATCTTACCTCCTTTAAACACTTTAAAATAACACTTGTTTTGATACTTGCATTATAACATATATATATGGTTTTTATTCTCATATTATTGATTGACTTTATTCTAAAAATATTTTATAAAAAATTGTATTTTGATATAACTAAAGAACATATTGAATAAAATTATGTTATAATGCTAAGTATATTAAAGGAAAAAAGGAGGAGATTTATGAAAGTAGCATTTTTTGATATTGATGGAACTATATACAGAGATTCTCTTTTAACAGAGCATTTTAAAAGGTTAATAAAATATGAATTAATAGATCCCAGACAGTGGGAGAAAAAAGTAAAGGATCTGTACACTCAATGGGATATAAGAAAAGGTGGCTATGAAGCATATTTATTAGGACTGGTAGAGAGTTACATAGAAGCTATCCAAAATGTAACGCTAGAACAAAATGAGTTTGTGGCTAACCAAGTAATAGATGTAAAGGCGGGAAGAGTATATAAATATACCAGAGACAGGATAAAATGGCATAAAGCACAGGGGCATAAAGTTATATTTATTTCTGGAAGCCCGGAATTTTTAGTATCGAAGATGGCAAAAAAATATGGTGCAGACGATTACTGTGGGACAATTTATCACTATGATGGGGACCGATTTACCGGCGAAACTACTCCTATGTGGGATTCAGTGAGTAAGCAGAAAGCCATCGATAAATTTGTAGAAAAATATAATATCCATTTAGATGAATCCTATGCCTATGGAGATACCAATGGTGATCTTACTATGATTAAATCAGTGGGGCATCCAATCACAATCAATCCTGCTAAGGCTCTTTTAAAGAGTATTCAAGAGGATGAAAGTTTAAAGGGAAAAATTCAAATTATTGTAGAAAGAAAAGATGTTATATATAAACTTCCTTCAGATATAGATATATATGAATGCTTATTTATAGAGGAACAGGAAGAGGAATAAAAAATTAGGAGAAAAAAATGAGAACAAAAGAAAAAGTAAATTTATTTACAGAATTTAAGATAAAGGGAATAACCCTAAAAAACAGAATAGTTTTACCGCCTATGGTAAGGTTTAGCCTGATTGGTAAGGATGGATATGCTACTGATGAGTTGGTGAAATGGTACGAAGAAATAGCTCTAGGAGGAGTTGGAATGATTATCCTAGAAGCTTGTTGTATCGCTGAAAATGGTAAACTAAGGGATAACCAAATAGGAATATGGGATGATAGTTTTATAGAAGGATTGACTAAAATAGCAGATATCTGCAGAAAACACAAAACTCCTACCCTTATTCAGCTTCATCATGCTGGATTTAAAGAGGGGATAGCTACTGTATCTGAGAAAAAATTAGACGGGATCTTGGAGGAGTTTATAGATTCTTTTTACAGGGCAAAAAAATGTGGATTTGATGGGATAGAAATTCATGGAGCACATACCTATCTTATATCGCAGCTTCATTCTAAACTTTGGAATAAAAGAATCGATAAATATGGCGACAGGCTTTATTTTACTCGTGAATTGATAAAAAGAACAAAGGATCTCTTTGATGATAACTTCATATTGGGGATCAGGATAGGAGGAAATGAGCCTACCCTAGAAGAGGGAATCTATATTGCAAAAGAAGTTGAAAAAGCTGGAGTAGATCTGATCCATGTATCTAATGGAATACCTAATCCTAGTTTTAAACAGGATAGGAAGGTAGAGGTGCCAGTTGACTTTCCCCTTGATTGGGTAGTATATCTGGGAGTAGAGATAAAAAAACACGTTAAAACTCCTGTAATAGCTGTAAGAGCCATAAAAAAAGAGGTAGAAGCCAGTTATTTAATTGAAAATGATTTGGTGGATTTAGTAGCTATTGGAAGGGCAATGATCTCAAGACCTCATTGGATATCTTGGGCTAAGAAAAAATATAGATTCAGGATAAATACAGGGGGGAAACTTTTATAGATGCAACTTAACAATAAAAAAATAGGAGAGATGATATGAACGAGTTTTATAGTACAATCATTGAATATTTAAATATAAGTGGGTATTATCAAAGGATTTTTGTTGTGGGAATAATAATGGTATTGACCCTAATAATAGCAGTTATTATGCACGCTATTACAAATTATATAATAAAAAATTACTTAATCAAATTGATTGAAAAAAGTGAGACTAAGTGGGATGATTTTTTAATCGAAAACAATGTTTTAAAATATTTAAATGCCTTAGTGCCATTAATCGTTTTTCATATGATGATAAGTAAATTAGATTTTTTTAAATCTTTTTTTGAAAAGATTATTGATATAGGAATAGTAATAGTATTTACCCTTATTGTAAATGGAATTTTATCGGTATTCAGTGATATTTATAATACATACAGTATCTCTAAAAGACGACCGATTAAGAGTTATCTCCAGGTTATGAGTTTATTTTTAATGATTATAGCTGCAACAATATCTGTAGGAATAGTTATGGATAAGTCGCCCCTTAAAATTTTAAGTGGGATAGGTGCAATGACAGCTGTGATTATGCTGATTTTCAAAGATGCTATCTTGGGATTTGTTGCTAGTATTCAACTGGCAGCTAACAATATGGTTGGGATAGGAGACTGGATTGAGATGCCAAATCAACTGGCTGATGGAGATGTAGTGGAGATAAATTTAACCAATGTAAAGGTTCAAAATTTTGATAAAACCATCACAACTATTCCCAGTTATGCACTTGTCAGCAACTCATTTCGAAATTGGAAGGGGATGCAGTCTACAGGAAGTAGGAGGATAAAAAGGTCAATTTTTTTAGACAGTAACAGTGTAAAATTTTTATCTTTAGAAGAAATTAAAGAATATAAAAAAATCTATCTTTTGAGAGATTATATTGAGAAAAAAGAAAAAGAAGTTGAAAAATCTAATAGGGATAAAGATCTCGGATCTACTCCTATTAATGGTAGAAGATTCACAAAAATTGGAATGTTTAGAGTGTATGTTGAACTATATCTTAGAAATAGTTCCCATATCAATCAAGATTTGACCCTGTTAGTCAGGCAGCAGGAACCTACATTTCAAGGTATTCCCCTTGAGATATACTGTTTTGCCAAAACAATTGTCTGGCAGGAATATGAAGGGATTCAATCGGATCTCTTTGAACATCTGATACCAATAATCCATGAGTTTGATCTGGCAGTATTTCAAAACCCTACTGGAAATGACCTGAGGATGTTAAGAAAATAAGAGACTTATGCCTATTTTTTAAAATCAAAAAAAGATGACTCCTGTAAAATACAGAAGTCATCTTTTTATTGTTAAAAATTTCACCTCTTTTTCTAGTATCTCTAGAGTATCAATTTTTATTACAGTGGTAATATTACTTTACCGTATTTTTCGTTTAAAATTAGAGCTGCTGCTTCATACATTGCAGATAATCCAGCTACGATTCCTACATATCCAGCAATTTTCCCAAGTAATGCACTCTCAAAGAAAAAATGTA
>NZ_JBAHZY010000117.1:0-7971 GCF_037132775.1 Psychrilyobacter sp. | reverse complement strand
AAAGGTATATTAATTTTTATAATAACGATAGAGGACATAGTTCTTTAGATTATGAAACACCTGCTAAGGTATATTTTGGTACTCAAAAAATTGCTTAAGTTTTTTCATAAACTGTTTGACAAACACGACCACCATATATTTTCCATCTAATACTCCTAAAATTCCAATGTTTTATCTAATTCTTCATCTGTAAAATCAAAGGTCACATTGTGAGGGGCAACCGCTTCCTCTTTAAAAAATTCAGGTAATCTATCTTGAGCTTTTGTTATTCCTGCTCTTTGATTGAATGCTTTTTCCAGCTTCAATACTTCTTGTCCACCTGCAAGGATCTCATTAATATCAAAATTAGTGTCATACTTTGAATTTATCATATTCGCTACTTCAGAAAACGCTGTTTCATCATCTAAGATAGGGAAAGCTACAAATATACAAAAACCTAACCTATCTAAAACTGCCGTTGCTATTTGAAGATTCCTAGATAATTCCACCTGTCCGTCTTTCTTTAAATGGATCAACAACTCCTCCTATCCCTAATATATTTGATGTAACTGCATATCCTGCCGTATGATCTGCTCCCATTGGAGTCGTTGCATAGGTTACTCCCTGCCCTTTTACCGATCTTGGATCGTAAGCCGGAAGTGCTTGTCTTTTTACTACTGGCACCCTCTCTGTTCCAAAAGCCTGTCCTGTAAATGCAGCACCATTACCTATAATTCTTCCAATAGGAGATCCTTTTCCGATCTCTTCCAGTAGTTCTAATGCACCTTCAACATCCCCCAACTCTAAATATCCGCCTTCCATTGCAATTCCCACTGCAA
Organism: Psychrilyobacter sp.; assembly: GCF_037132775.1. Lineage (GTDB taxonomy): Bacteria > Fusobacteriota > Fusobacteriia > Fusobacteriales > Fusobacteriaceae > Psychrilyobacter. Next base: position 7,153 of record NZ_JBAHZY010000117.1, on the reverse strand, counting down.
CTCCAGTATCTATAGTATCTACCCCAAAATCATCACACATTTTATCCATCTTAGCTATTGAATCCAGATCTTTTATGTGACAATGAGCTCCAAATGCCCAGATAGTCTCATACTCAAATCCACCTGTAAGATAATCTCCATTTTTATCGTTATATACCTGGGAACATCTCATGACACATCCGGGATGACAAGCATGGGTTGTCTTTCCTTTTCTTTTCTTTTTTGAATAGTTTCAAACATAGTTTCTCCACTAATATTTTCTGCAAATTCAAATCTTCCATTTCTAAAGTTATCTGTAGGTAATCCTCCAGCTTCATTTAAAATATTTACAAGAACTGCCGTTCCATAAGTCGGTAGTCCTTGGCCAGATACAGGATGGGCTAAGATTGATTTGGAGAAGTTTCTAGCAGCCTTTCTAAATGAATCTATATCATGGTATTCAACTTTATTTTCTTTTCCAGGATCAATAACTATTGCCTTTATTCCTTTAGAACCAAGAACAGCTCCAGTTCCTCCCCTTCCACAATGTCTTGTAGGTCTTCCTTCGGGATCTGTCACTGCAATTGATGCTGCAGTTAATCTCATTTCTCCAGCCTGTCCAACCGACATCACAGTTATTTTTTCACCATGTTTTCCCCTTAAAATGTTTCCTACATCATAGTTCCCTTTCATCTTCAAGTAACTTGCATCCTCTATTGTTACCCCTTCTGAAGTTATTTTTATAAGGTTTAACTCCAGATTTTTAGGTTTATTCTCTATAATAATTGCCTTATATCCTAATTTTGCTAGACTTTGAGCTGCTGTCCCCCCTGCATTGGATTCCTTTATCCCACCAGTTAATGGGCTCTTAGTTCCTACACTAAGTCTCCCTGAACTTGGTGCTAAATTCCCTGCAAAAAGACCTGGAGCTATTACTAACTTATTGTTCTTTCCTAGTGGATGTGATATTGCATCAACTTCATCAGATATAATCCTAGATGTCAACGCTCTTCCACCTAAACCTACATATTCAGGTTTTACCTCTTCAAAACTAATGGTCTTGGTACTCATGTCAATTCTACAAATTTTCATAATACGTTCCTCCTTATTTTGGTTTACTCCTTTCCAAATACGGGAGGAAATTCAGTTTCCCAAAGAACCCATTGGTGTCATTTCATAGATATTTTATAAAATAGCATTAGAAATTTCCACTCGGGGATAACATTAATATAATAGCCTTACATTTATAGTATATAATATATATATATATTTTCAAATTTCTTTTATTAACTAGACTTTTTTTAGCTCTATTTTTTGTTGCTTAATTACCTAAGATAAACAGTACAACTATCTTCATTGTATTCTCATTAAGAAGTAAATAATAAATATATTAGCTACATAAAAAGTCAAGTTTCTAGTGTTAAAAATTTGACTTCTTGAATATATTAAACTAAACTAATATAAGGAGATTAGCCTTATGAAAGTTATAAGAAATTAAAGCGCAATATAATAAAACTAAGTGAAAAGGAGGCAGAGATGTTTGATATAAAAGATTGTGTAGGTATTTTCGCAACCAATGAAAGTAAGAAAATAGGAGATAACTTCAACTCTAAATTAAAAGAAAAGGGATTGACTCGAGTTCAATGGATAGCTTTATTTTATTTAGGAGAAGCAGAAGACTTAAGTCAAACCATCCTAGGAAAGAAAATGAATATAAGAAACTCCACAGTTGTAGCCTTAATTGATAGATTGGAGAGAGAAAAGTTGATAATAAGAAAAAAACATGATTTAGATAGGCGAAAAACATTGATTTCACTAACTGAATTAGGAAAAGATACTCGTGAAAAAACTATGTATTTAGGAGAAACCTTCAATGAAAATTTGAGGAAAAATATAGATAATGAAGACCTTCAAATTTTTAAAAAAGTATTTAAAAAAATTGTAGAAAATAGTAAAAAAAATCTATAATCTCGAAATTATTACTCAAGAAAACTTATAAATAAATGAATAAAACTTGAAAAAAACAAAAGGTAGTATACTAACTATTAGTGGGCTATCTTTTTTTAGTGCATAAATATACTTATTAGGAGGCAACAACAATGAAAGATCCAAGAGAGATGTTAAATGAATTTATGGGTGGTTTAGAAGAAGTATCAAGAACTAATGAAGAATCGGTAGGAGCAGCTTATGCACCTGGAAAATTAGACGTTAAGTTTAAAGAGTTGATAAGTATTGGAATAGCAGTCTATAACAGATGTGAATATTGTATAGTATTCCACGCTTATAAGGCTTTAGAAGCTGGAGCAACAAGAGAAGAAATCATGGAGGCCTCTATGGTTTCAGTAGCTTTTGGTGGAGGACCAACAATAGCATATAGTGTAACTCTATTAAAGAAATCAATAGATGAATTTGAAAATGATTTTGAATAAAATATATTAATTAAATTATATTAGAAGAGAGGACAAAATTCTCTCTTTATACTATGATTTAATATATTATTTTTATACCGAGGGAGAAGAATATGAATATAATTAAATTAAAAAAAATATCAGGACATGCTAAATCTGGAAAAGTAACAAGAATATATATAGGAGTATTAGATTCAATAAAAAAAGGGGACAAATTGCTAGATATAGAGTCAAAGAAAGGAAATGTAACTATTATTTCTGAATACGATACAGATATAGTAAAATTATTAGTGGAAGTAGGAGAAGTATTAAATATCGATGACGGAATATGTGAGGTTTCTTCACCTTTAAAAATTTCTTCAGGTTCCTCTGCAAAAACACCTCTGAATACTTCTTCGAAGCCATCAACAACAAAATCTGCTCCATTTAATTATTTTGGTAAATTGATAAAGCCAAAAGAAGTGAAAAAAATAACTCTTGAGGTAGATATCGCTATTTTAGGTGGTGGCCCTGGTGGTTATGTTGCAGCTTTACATGGGGGATTAACAGATAAAAAAATAGTTATTATAGAAAAGAATAATCTCGGTGGGACTTGCTTGAATGAAGGATGTATTCCCACAAAAACGCTAGTTAGGTCAGCAGAGGTCTTCAACTTGGTGAAAGACTTCAAAGAGTTTGGGGTAACTTTAGAAAACCCTAAAATAAACTTAAAAGATGTTATCTCTAGAAAAGATCGAATAGTGGAAGAATTGGTTGGAGGAATAGATTACCTTCTAAAAAATAGAGATGTAACAATAGTAAAAGGAAAAGGTGAAGTCCTTGAGAAAAACAAAATAATAGTAAAAGAAAATAATGTAGAGACTACAATAATTGCACAGAATATTATCCTGGCCACTGGAGGGAAAGTATCCAAATTAAATCTTCCTGGAATAGATTTAGAAGGAGTTATAACCAGTACAGAAGCACTTAATTTATGTGAATTACCTAAAAAACTTCTCATAGTTGGTGGGGGAATTATAGGAATGGAGTTTGCATTTATCTACGCTTCATTTGGAGTGGATGTGACAATAATAGAGTTTGATAAAACAATTTTAAATACTCTAGATTCAGATGTAGTGGATGTTATTCTAGAATCTGCTAAGTTAAAAGGAATTCGTATAGTAACTAAAAGTGCAGTGGAAGAAATTATAAGAGGTGAAGATAGTGACCTCATAGTGAGAGTGAAATCAGCAGGGGAAAATAGATTCTATTCCACAGAAAAAGTTTTGGTTGCTGTGGGAAGATCCACATCACTGGATGGAATTCATCATGAGAAACTAGGGATTGAATTAAATGCCAGAAAAACAGGAATAGAAGTTGATGAATATATGAGAACTAATATAGATAATATCTATGCAATCGGAGACCTTACTGAGAAATTTTTATTGGCTCATGTCGCTTCTCATCAAGGAATAATCGCTATTGACCATATTTTAGGAAAAGAAAATCCTATGGATTATTCTGTTGTTCCTAATGTAGTATTTACTATTCCTGAAATAGCAGTTGTTGGACTCACAGAACTAGAGTTAGAGAGAAGAAATAAAGATGCATTGGATGAAGAAGTCATAGAAGTAAATATATCAAAATTCCCCATTGCAGCCAATGGAAAAGCACAAACTTTAGGAGAAACTCTGGGGTTTGTCAAGTTAATTGAAAATAAACAAACAAAGCAATTATTGGGTGGAACTGTCGTAGGAATACATGCTTCCGATATGATAACAGAGATTTCTCTTTGCATAAAAAAAGGCTTGAGTTCAAAGGATATAGCCCATACTATACACGCTCATCCTACCACTGCAGAATCTGTGCATGAAGCAGCTTTGGGATTGAATGGAGGGTCATTGCATTTTGAATAATAAGACGAAACTAAAGACGAAGTTGGTATATTCTAAATCTACTAATCCATGGTTTAATTTAGCCTATGAAGAGTTTATACTGGACAATTTAGAACCTGAAGAAATAACCCTCTATCTTTGGCAAAATGATAATACCGTCGTTATTGGTAGAAATCAAAATTCTTGGAAAGAATGTAGATGTAAAGAATTGGAAAAGAATAAGGGTAAACTAGCTAGACGATTATCTGGTGGTGGAGCTGTGTATCATGATTTGGGAAATCTAAACTTTACCTTTGTTACAAATAAAAAAAATTATAACTTTGAAAGACAGATAGGAGTTATATTGAAAGCTGTAAAATCCATGGGAATAGATGCAACCTTCACAGGGAGAAATGATTTGGAAATAGAAGGAAAGAAGTTTTCAGGGAATGCTTTTTATTTCAAAGGAGACAAATCTTATCATCACGGAACGATACTTATAGATACAGATTTTGAAAAATTACAAAATTATTTGACCGTTTCTTCAGATAAGATTAAATCCAAAGGAATAGACTCTATTCGAGCCAGAGTCATAAATTTATGTGACTTGACAGGAATAAAAGAAATCAAGCCCTATTCCCATGCTTTTTATAGAGAGTTTCAAAAAGAATATGGTATATGTGATGAGGTTATAGAGATAAAAGAGAAAACTCATCTAGATGAGATTTCTACCTTATATGAAAAGTATTCTCATTGGGATTTTAGATATGGAGACAGTCCAAATTGGGAGTTAGAAGGAGATAAGAAATTCTCTTGGGGAAAGGTATCCTTCGGACTGACAATAAAAAAAGGAAAGATAGCTCAAATAGGGTTATATAGTGATGCTATGGAGAGTACATTGAGTCAATGTGTAAAAGATAACTTATACTCTATGAAATTAAACGAACTTATAGATGAATTATGTGAAGTGTGGAAAGAGAAAAGTTTAACTTCAGAAGAAAAAGAAGTCTATGGATGGATATTTGAAGAAGTTAAAAATTTACGAAAATAAAAAAAATTAGCAAGAGGGATTTTAGCTTTAGGCTTAATAGGCTGTAGTTCTACACCAAAGGATACAGCTACTATTGTAAAAGCACCTAGAGAAGAACCTATAAATTTATCCTATCTTTTTGTAGTATCTATTTTGTAGGTTCTTCTTTTTTAGTATCTGCCCCAAATGAGATTCTATTAATCAACACCAATAGTTTTTCTTTCTTCAACAAAATTTTTCATACTTTCAATTTTGTCTATATGATTTTGAATTAATAATTCTTGACATTTGTTATCGATTTTTATACTATTAAAACATAAAGTACGATACCGTACTATTTTAAGTTGAAATTCGAGGTGAACTATGAAGAGCTAGCTAAAGGAGAGGTTGGCCTTATTATTACAGGCTATGCAAATATTATAGAGGAAGAACAGCCAAATCCAGGTATGTTTGGTATATATGATGATTCATTTATTCAGGGTTATCCAAGGACTACTCACAAAACCACATTTAATAAAGAGGTGGAAAGGTGGGGATAGAAAAAAGTTAAATGTATCAGATGTAGTAAATGTAGAACCCCAGAAGGTAATTATTGTGTGATTTTTAACAGTTAAAAATTAAATATTTAATAATAGGAGTTGAGGAAATGAATTTTAAAGCCATAAGAATTTTCGAAGAAGATGGGCAGTATATTCCAAAAATTGTAGAAAGAAAGATAGAGGATCTTCCCAAGGGAGATGTAGTTATTAAGGTTTTGTATTCATCTTTAAATTATAAGGATGCATTGTCTTGTACAGGGAATAAAGGAGTGACGAGAAATTTTCCTCATACTCCAGGAATAGATGCTGCAGGAGTTGTTTATTCATCTGAAAATACTGATTTTAAAGCTGGAGAGGAAGTCTTTATCACTGGATATGATTTAGGCATGAATACAGATGGTGGATTTGGTGAATATATAAGAATCCCTTCTAGCTGGATAATCAAAAAACCTAAAAACTTGAGTCTGAAGGAAGCAATGATCTACGGAACAGCTGGATTTACCTCAGCACTATCTATATATGAGTTAATTTTAATAGTAGATCCTGAAGATGGACCCATACTTGTAACAGGAGCTTCTGGAGGAGTAGGAAGTCATTCAGTTAAATTTTTGGTTAAATTAGGGTATGAGGTAGTTGGTGTTGTTGAAAATGAAGAAAAAAGAAAATTTTTATTGGGATTAGGAGCTAGTGATACCCTTACTAGAGATGAATTTAAAGATACAACTAACAAAGCGATGCTAAAACAAACTTGGGCAGGAATTATTGATACAGTTGGAGGAGATCCCTTATCAACTGCTATTAGATCCTTAAAATACGGTGGTGTTGTAACCACTTGTGGAAATGTAGCTGGAGGAAATATTGATCATATGAATGTTTATCCTTTTATTTTAAGGGGGGTTCGTCTTATTGGAATTGATTCTGTACAGTGTCCTAAAGAAAAAAGAAATGAAGTGTGGAGTATGTTGGCTAATTCTTGGAAAGCAAGCCAGTTAGAAGATGGAATTATAGAAGTTCAATTAGAAGAAATACTAGAAAAAGTCCATGACATGCTAAATTCAAGATTAATAGGCAGGGTAATTTTAAAACACTCAAGATAAATAAAAAAAATATTGGGCGTATCCCAAATTTAGTGTAAATTAATTTTAACCTTCTTAGTTGATAGAGTATAATCTATTAAACTGAGGAGGTTTTTATGGTTAAGAAAAGATGTAGAGAGGTAGTTCCATTAATTGCTGAAATTATGAATAAATATAATATTGAAAATGTTTTAGATTTACTATCTATCATGAAAGATCTACTTAATGATGGAGTTTCCATCCTTATTGATAGTGAGATGGATGAAAC
>NZ_JBAHZY010000096.1:0-14138 GCF_037132775.1 Psychrilyobacter sp. | reverse complement strand
AATATTATATTTATCCATAATTTCAGCAATTAATGGATCTACCTCTCTTCTTCTTCTTTTCTTAACCATAAAAACCTCCTCAGTTTAATAGATTATACTCTATCAACTAAGAAGGTTAAAATTAATTTACACTAAATTTGGTATACGCCCAACTGCTGCTAATAAAAAGGGAGAGCTATTTGAAAGCTCTCCCTTTTTACTTATTTATCTTTCCAATGTCTCTCCTGCAATACAGGCCCTCAAAATTTATTTTATCTATAGAACTATATGTATTTTTACAAGCTGTTTCTAATTTTTCTCCTAAACTCACTATATTTATTACACGTCCACCACTAGTTAAGAGTTTATCCACCTCCAATTTAGCCCCTGCAATAAATACCAGATCATCTACATTTGAAAGACCAGTTATCTCATATCCCTTTTTATAACTTTCGGGATATCCTCCAGACACTCCCACAACACAGCAGGCAAAAGCTTCCTTCCAACTCATCTCAACTTTATCTAAATCCCCATCTATACACATCTCTATAATTTCTAAAAAATCATTCTCCATCAACGGTAATACAGCTTGAGTTTCAGGATCTCCCAATCTCATATTATACTCCAATGAATATATCCCTTTTTCCGTTATCATCAGTCCGAAGAATATAACTCCGTTAAATTTCATCTTTTCTGCCTTTAACCCCTCTAAGGTCGGAGTCATAATGCTATCGATAAATTCTTTCATTATTTCAGCTGTTACATATGGATTAGGAGCTATTACTCCCATTCCACCTGTATTTAATCCTGTTTCACCTTCACCTATTTTTTTATGATCTTTAGCAGATATAAACGGCACTATGGTATTACCATCTGTAATAGATAGGATCGAAGCTTCCACACCTTCGAGAAATTCCTCTATAACTATTTCAGCACCAGCTTGTTTAAATTTATTATCTAATAACATATCTTTCACGGCTTCCACTGCTTCACCTTTATTTTGAGCTATAATTACGCCCTTTCCTGCAGCTAAACCACTGGCTTTTACCACAGTGGGATATTCTATCTTATCCAGATATTTTATAGCATTATCATAATCAGTAAAAACCTCATAGGCAGCTGTTTTTACCCCGTATTTCTTCATAAAATCTTTGGAGTATGCCTTACTTCCCTCTAGAATTGCAGATTTTTTATCCGGCCCAAAGACAGTCAATCCTTTTTCTTCAAATTTATCTACTATTCCTTCTACTAATAGCTCCTCAGATCCCACCATGGTAAGTCCTACCTTATTCTTTGAGGCAAATTCTACCATCTCTTCAATATCAGATAGAACTACATTCTCACATCTATCAAGTAATTCAGTCCCAGCATTCCCCGGTGCTACATATATTTTTTCTACCTTATTATTTTGAGCAAATTTCCATGCAATAGCATGTTCACGACCGCCACTACCTATAATTAAAATTTTCATAATTCACTCCTTTATTCTTATATTTTCAATCCCTACTCTCTCTCCCTTTTGGCACTCTCCATAGTCTAGCTTTGTCTTTCCCTACGAGGGGGGAGGGGATCAATGTTGAAAATGTCTTATCCCTGTGAATACCATAGATATCCCATGTTCATTACATGCATCTATAGATTCTTGATCCCTCATAGATCCACCAGGCTGAACTATTGCACCAATTTTTGATTCTGCACATGCATCTACTACATCTCTAAATGGGAAAAATGCATCTGAGGCCAAGATTGCACCATCTCCTGCTCTTTCAATGGCTTGTTTAGTAGCCCATATTCTATTGGTTTCTCCAGTTCCTATTCCCTTAGCCATCCCATCTTTTACAACTACTATGGCATTGGATTTCACATGTTTTACTACCTTCATTCCAAACACTAAATCTGTCATTTCCGATGCTGTAGGAGATTTTTCAGTTACTACTTTAAAATTATCAGAAAATGCTATATCTCTATCCTGCACTAAAATTCCACCATCTACCTTTACATAGTCTATCTTATCACACGGTTTTTGATCTGTTTTTATGATCCTTAAATTCTTCTTTCTCTTTAATATCGTCAATGCTTCCTCTGTAAAATCAGGAGCTATTACTATCTCTAAAAATGTTTTCTTTAATTCTTCAGCAGTTTTACTGTCTACCTTATTATTCAATGCTACTATCCCACCAAATATAGAGATAGGGTCACAATTATAAGCTTTCATATATGCATCGTAGACATTCTCTGCAATTCCTACCCCACAAGGTGTTGAATGTTTTAGCCCACAACATGCAGGGACTTCAAATTCATTGGCTACCTTCCATGCTACATCCATATCTCTTATATTATTAAAAGATAATTCCTTTCCATTTAATTGTTCAAAATCTTTCATAGCTCCATTTTCAGTTGTAGAAACATAGTAAGCAGATTTTTGATGTGGGTTTTCACCATATCTTAGATCCATCATCTTAACATATGATGTACTCAAGTATTTTGGCATCTCTCCCTCTAACAAGAAATTAGAAATAGCTGCATCATAAGCTGATGTCAAGTTAAATACTTTCCCCGCCAATCTCTTCTTAGTTTCAAAAGTTACCTTCCCAATTTCCATCTCTTTCTTTACAACATTATAATCAGAGGTATTAGAAATTACTACTACATCTTTAAATGATTTAGCGGCAGATCTGAGCATTGTAGGCCCTCCAATATCGATAAACTCTACCTTGGCTTCAAATGAGATATCATTTTGTACCTCTTTAAAGAATGGGTATAAATTAACTATTACCATATCTATTGTACTTATGTTTCTTTCGTTCAAAGTTTTCATATGATTTTCATTGTCTCTAACAGCCAAAATACCACCATGAATAATTGGATGTAAAGTTTTTACCCTTCCGTCTAGCATCTCTTCTGCCTGGGTTACTTCTGCTACATCTAATACTGCTATATTATTTCCCTTCAGATGTCTATATGTCCCACCTGTAGAGATTATCTCCACCCCTTGTGCTATTAAAAAATTTGTAAATTCCACTATTCCTGTTTTATCAAAAACTGATATTAATGCTCTTTTCACTTATATATCCTCCTATATGTTCTTTACAAATTTTTATTTCAAATTTACTTTAATTTATCTAATACCTGCTCAATAGCCTTTGGCAACAACTTATGTTCTTCTACCAACACTTTTTTCTGTAAAGTTTCCTCGGTATCTTCTGCTTCTACCTTTACCCTGTTTTGTTCAATTACTTCACCAGTATCTACACCTGCATCCACATAGTGAACTGTACAACCAGATTCATATTCTTTGGCCTCTATAACTGCCCGGTGAATTCTCATCCCAAACATTCCAGGTCCGCCAAATTTAGGCAGAAGGGATGGATGGATATTTATTATCCTGCCCCTCCTGTTATTTATAAATTCTTCATCCAGTATAGATAAAAACCCTGCTAAAACTATTAGATCTATTCCATCTCCTAAATATTCATCTATTTTTTTAGATATATCTTTTTTTAATATCTTTCTATCAAATATTTTTGTTTCTATATGGTTATTTTGAGCTCTTTCAATTCCATAACATTCCCTATCTGCTATAACACAGGAGATCTCATATCCTACTTTTGAGGTAGAAACAGTATCTATTATAGATTGCAGGTTACTTCCACCTCCAGATATCAAAACTACTATCTTAAACATATTCCATTATCTCCCTTAGATATAGTTCCAATCTCATAAGGAGCTTCTCCTAATTCTTCCAAAGTTTTAATTATTGCATCTTTTTCACTAGAATCAGCTATTATTACAAATCCAACTCCCATATTAAATGTTCCCCACATCTCAGATTCATTTACTCCCAATGACATTAGATGTTTAAAGATAGGCAGTATCTTTATTGCTGATTTATCCACAACAGCTTCTAATCCTGCAGGTATTACTCTGGGTAAATTTTCAATTATTCCCCCACCAGTAATGTGAGCCAAACCGTTTATACTATGCTTTTTAATAAGTTCTAATATAGGTTTCACATATATTCTTGTAGGAGTAAGGAGTTCCTCTCCTATTGTTTTGTCACCATATTTAACATCATAGTCTGTTACTAATTTTCTTACCAATGAAAACCCATTGCTATGCACCCCTGATGATGGTAATGCTATGATTGTATTTCCCTCTTCTATCTTTGATCCATCTATAAGGTCTTCTTTTTCGACTACTCCTACTGTAAATCCAGCTATATCATAGTCTCCATCCTTATAAAATCCTGGCATCTCTGCTGTTTCTCCACCAACCAGTGCTGCATCAGACTGTAGACATCCTGTCGTTATCCCACTCACAAGTGTCGCCGCGACATTTGCATCTAACTTCCCGCAAGCCATATAATCCAAGAAAAATAACGGTTTAGCTCCATGACACAGTACATCGTTTACACACATGGCTACACAATCAATTCCTACAGTATCATAGGTTTTAGTTTTAAATGCTATCTCCAATTTAGTTCCCACGCCATCTGTTCCAGATACCAATATTGGATCTTTCATCTGTCCCAATTGATACATCGCACCAAAGCTACCTAAGCCGGTAAGTACATTTTTATTATGTGTTTTCTTTACTAAATCCTTCATAAGCCCTACTGACTTGTACCCCTCTTCCTTGTTTACCCCTGCATCTTTATATGAAATTGTTGACATCTCTACACTCCCTTTTTGACACAGATTACACAGATTTAATCTCTGATCTATGTTCCTTTATTTTTGATGATATTATAAAATTACACAATGTAATATGAAAATAAAATTTATAAAAATATTTGATGATCACATATTTGCTACTGTAGACATCGGATATATCCCGCCAAAACATCCCATACAGAAACTTTCACTTCCCAAGGTATCCATTAAATTATGTTGAGATAAAAAATCCAAACTATCTGCATCGATATATTTACATATCTCATCGACAGACATATCTGCAGCTAAAAGTTCTTTTCTATATGCTATATCTACACCAAAATAACAAGGATGCATCACTGCCGGACTGGCAGATCTAAAATGAACCTCTGTAGCTCCCGCTCCCCTTAGCATCTCGATTAATTTTTTACTTGTAGTCCCACGAACCAATGAATCATCTATTACTACAACTCTTTTCCCCTCTATTATAGATCTAATTGGATTTAATTTTACCCTTACAGCTCTTTCACGAAGTTCTTGAGATGGTTTTATAAATGTCCTTCCAATATATTTATTTTTCACTAATCCAGTCACAAATGGTATTCCTGAAGCTATTGCATATCCTTGAGCTGCTGGCAGTCCAGAGTCTGGAACACCTATTACGATATCCGCCTCTACCTTCCCCTGTTCCCAGAGTTTTACCCCTGTTTCATACCTAGTTTTATATACATCTAACCCGTCTATCACAGAATCTGGTCTGGCAAAATAAATATGTTCAAAGGCGCAAGGAGCCTTGTGAGAGCGTTCGTTATAGTTGATAGCTTCTACACCATTTTCATCTATTATTACTATTTCACCTGCATTTATATCTCTGATTAATTCTGCTCCTACAGAATCCAAAGCACATGATTCAGATGCCAATACAATACTTCCATCCTCCAACTTACCCATACAGAGTGGTCTAATCCCATAGGGATCTCTTATCCCGATTAATTTATTTTGGACAGCTATCACTAAGGCAAAAGAACCTTTTATAGCTGATATAGTATCTACCAATGTTGATTTTAGACCATTTTTAGATCTTCTTGCAATCATATTTAAGATTACTTCTGAGTCGGTAGTAGTTTGGAACACTACCCCTGCATCTTCCAATAATTCCCTGATTATCTTAGGGTTTATAAGATTCCCATTATGAGCTATAGCTATATCTCCTAATTTACAATGACTTTGTAAGGGTTGAGCATTTTTCTCACACGAACCCCCTGCTGTAGAATATCTCACATGACCTATTCCTATATTTCCAACAGTTTCTTTTAAAATTGTTTCTGAAAACACTTCTGAAACAAGTCCCATTCCTTTAAAAGTTTGAATTTTCTCGTCCTTAGAGATACTCATTCCGGCACTTTCTTGTCCCCTGTGTTGTAGTGCACACAATCCATAGTAGATCAGCCCTGCTATATCTTTTTTATTTTCCCTAGAATATATTCCGAATACCCCACATTCTTCTTCCATCTTCTCTGATTCATTATATACAACCATTATTTTGCTCCTAATCTTTTTAATATCTCGATGTATGCTTCTTCTATACTACCCAAATCTCTTCTAAATCTATCTTTATCAAGTTTTTCACCTGTAACTTTATCCCATAATCTGCAAGTATCCGGAGAAATTTCATCGGCTAAAACTATCTCTCCAGCAGCATTTTTTCCAAATTCAATTTTGAAATCTACCAGATCAACTCCTTCATCTCCAAAAGCTTTTAATAACAAGGTATTGATTTTTGCAGTGATCTCATAGATATTTTTCAATTCGTCGTATGTAGCTAACCCCATGGCTACTGCATGGTGATCATTGATAAGAGGGTCACCATATGCGTCATTTTTATAGCATAGTTCAAAGATAGTATTTGTAGGTTTAGTTCCCTCTTCAATTCCTAACCTTTTTGCCATAGATCCAGCTATTATATTTCTTACTATTACCTCCAATGGAAATATTTCTAGCTTTTCACATAACTGATCTCTATCATTTAATTTTTCTTTAAAATGAGTTTTGATCCCATTTTTTTCTAAATTTTCAAATAAGATTGTTGTAATCTCATTATTTATCATTCCCTTGTTGGCGATTGTCCCCTTTTTCTCCCCATTTCCAGCAGTAGCATCGTCTTTATAATGGATGATTACCAAGTTATCATTATCTGTAGCATATATTTGTTTAGCTTTACCTTCATATATAAATTCTCTTTTTTCCATCTTCATCCTCCGATTTATTTAAATTATTTTTTTATTGTACTAGTTAACAACTTTTTTTTATAGTTCTACTCCACTCTCATTATCTGCAATGAAATTCTTCTTCATATTTTTTCTAAAAACAATTAATTTTTCTTTTATCTCTGGATATTTCAATGCTAATATCTGTACCACTAACATCCCTGCATTGTAGGAATTATTGATTCCAACTGTGGCAACCGGTATAGATTTTGGCATCTGTACAATTGATAATAACGCATCCATTCCATCTAGTGCTGCTCTGATTGGTACTCCTACAACCGGTAATATTGTTTTCGAAGCTATTACTCCTGGAAGATGTGCTGCTAATCCTGCTCCCGCAATTATTGCTTGCGTATCTTCCATTTCTAATCTCTTTATTGTTTCCACTAATTTTTCTGGTACCCTGTGAGCTGATAATACATGTGCTTCAAATTCAATCCCAAACTCTCTCAAGCAATTTGCTGCTCCTTTCATCACATCTGTATCCGATTTACTTCCAAATATAATAGCCACCTTCATAAATTAGTCTCCTTTTATCTCAAAAAAAATTATTTTAACATCATCTTTCTTCTATTCAATATATACACCTATGGCAGATACGAAATCTAACATAATTATCTATTCCTAAAATAATTCACACCATTTCTAAAAATATTCTGTTCCTTGTCTCCCAGAATATTTTTATATAAATTTTCTCCTGTTCTCTCTGAATGTCCCATCTTACCGAAAATCTTTCCATCTTTAGAAGTTATTCCCTCAATGGCATAGACAGATCCATTTGGATTATATTCTCCATGATTAGTTGGATTTCCATCTAAGTTTACATATTGAGTGGCTATCTGACCATTCTCTATTAATTCCTTTAATTTTTCCTCTCCTACAACAAATTTTCCTTCCCCGTGGGATACAGCTATCCGATGTTTTGATCCCACTGCAATATCACTCAGCCAAGGTGAATTATTCGATACAACCTTAGTTGTTACAATTTTTGATATATGTCTATTAATGTCGTTGTAAGTTAATGTAGGAGAATTTTCATCTATGTCTCCGATTATTCCATTAGGTAATAATCCTGATTTTACAAGAGCTTGGAATCCATTACATATTCCTAGAATTAATCCATCTCTACCTAATAATCTCTCTACTGCTGCGTTTATTTTTTCATTTCTAAGGATAGTTGCTATAAATTTAGCTGATCCTTCTGGTTCATCTCCTGCTGAAAATCCTCCTGGCAACATTAAGATTTCACAGTTTTCTATATGATCTGCCATCTCATCTATTGATTTAATAATATGATCCATAGTTAAGTTTCTAAATGTCATTGTAAATGGTAATGCACCTTCCTTAGCAAAGGCTTTCATAGAATCATATTCACAGTTAGTTCCAGGAAAAGCTGGTACAAATACCCTTGGATTTTCTATTCTTTGTTTTGGTTTTATAAGCTCTTTTTTCTCATAATTTTTAATTTCTAAATTTTCACTTTCAATTGAATTTTCTTCTACTATTTCAGGGAATATTCCATTTAAAGTTCCCTTCCACTTAGCTAGTAATTCATCTAATTTAATTCTTTTATCATTTATAATTAATTCTTTCGATGAGATCGTTTCTCCTATTAATATAGCATTTTTACCTTCTAAAATATGAGGAGTTTCTACTAGGATAGATCCATACCCCATTACAAATAATTTATCTTCTTTTATTGAAATTTTAGCTCCTATCATATTCCCAAAACTCATCTTAGAGATAGCTTCCACTATTCCTCCGCCTTTAACTGTCATAGCAGAGATGATCTTCTTATTTTTTATATTTTCATGAATATATTCAAAGTTAGCCTTTAACCCCTCTAAGTTAGGCATGAGGTCCTCATTTATATTGTGTTTGATTAGATATAAATTATTTCCGCTACCCTTTAATTCTGGAGAAATCACATTAGAAGCCAGAACCTTAGTTACTCCAAAAGAGATCAATGTAGGTGGTACATCTATATCATCAAAACTTCCACTCATACTGTCCTTCCCGCCAATAGCAGGAATATTGAAATTTTTCATTATATACTGTGTTCCCAGTAAAGCTGCAAATGGCTTACCCCATTTTTTAGGGTTATCCCCTAATTTTTCAAAGTACTCTTGGAATGATAATCTTACACCTCTATAATCTCCACCCATAGCTACTATCTTAGCCAGTGATTCTACTACTGCATAGGCTCCACCATGATACGGTGACCATTTAGTAATTAATGGGTTATATCCCCAGGTTATAGCAGATGCTGTATCTGTCGTTCCCTCTAGTAGTGGTATCTTATGAACTGATCCTTCTGTAGGAGTAAGCTGATATTTTCCACCAAATGGCATGAGTACCGTCCCTGCTCCAATTGTTGAATCAAACATCTCCATAAGTCCCTTCTGAGAACTTACATTGAGTGAACTTATCCTGTTCATAACTTTTTCTTCCAGTGTTGCTCCTGGAATGCCAGTAGTCTCCATTGGGCTTTCTGAATCAGGTGTTTCTATTTCTATATCCATATATCCAGTGACACCATTGGTATCCAAGAAGTCACGACTGAGATCTACTATAGAATTTCCTTTCCAATTAATTATCAATCTTTTTTCCTCTGTAACTATTGCTACTTCTACCGCCTCTAAGTTTTCAATGTCAGATAATTCTAAGAATTTTTCTACATCTTTATCTTCTACTACTACTGCCATCCTCTCTTGAGATTCAGAGATAGCAAGTTCCGTACCATTCAATCCCTTGTATTTTACCGGTACCTTATCCAAATTTATTATTAATCCATCAGCTAGTTCTCCAATTGCTACCGATACTCCCCCGGCACCAAAATCATTACACTTTTTAATCAACCTAGTTACCTCTGGATTCCTAAATAATTTTTGGATCTTTCTCTCTTCTGGAGCATTTCCTTTTTGAACCTCAGCTGAGCAGGTAGTTATCGAATTGATATAATGTTCCTTGGATGAACCAGTAGCTCCTCCACATCCATCTCTACCAGTTTTCCCTCCCAATAAGATTATCTTATCTCCAGGGCTAGGAGTTTCACGGCGTACATTACTTGCTGGAGTAGCGGCTACTACGGCTCCCACTTCCATCCTTTTAGCTTTATATCCTTCGTGATAGATCTCAGTTACATGGGATGTCGCCACACCTATCTGATTACCATAAGATGAATATCCGTGTGCTGCACCGGTAGTTATTTTTCTTTGTGATAGTTTCCCCGGTAGAGTCTCCTCTAATTTTTCCAAGGGGTTTGCCGATCCTGTAACCCTAATAGCCTGATATATATATGATCTTCCAGATAATGGATCTCTTATTGCTCCTCCGATACAAGTAGAAGCACCTCCAAATGGTTCAATCTCAGTAGGATGATTATGAGTTTCATTTTTAAACATTAATAGCCATTTTTCCATCTTTTTTTCCCCATCTTTTTCTATATCCACATCTATGTATACAGAACATGCATTTATCTCTTCTGAAATTTCCAAATCATCTAAAAGACCATTTTTTCTCATTTCCCTAGCTGATATTGTAGCCATATCCATGAGTGTCATGGGTTTTTCCTTTATTCTTTCCCCATGGGCATCCCTTCTACTTTCAAGGTATTCATTAAATGTTTTCTGTAAAGTTTCTTCAAATCTTCCCTTTGGTAAAGTGATTTTTTCTAATATTGTTTCAAAGGTAGTATGCCTGCAGTGATCCGACCAGTAAGTATCCAATACTTTTATTTCAGTTTCACTGGGATTTCTCCTCTCTTCATCTTTAAAATATTTTTGAATATGCACTATATCAGCTGTAGTCATGGCTAAACTAGAAGATTTCCTGAATTTTTCTAATTCGACCTCTGAGTAAGAGTTAAATCCTTCATGGAGCTTCACTTCCTCTGGGAGGGTTATCTCATCTTCAGCCATGCTAGATAGATCTTTTTCCCTCATTTCAACTTCATTTATATAATATTTTTTTATTTTTTTCATATCTTCAGGTGAGAGCTCCCCCAAAAATATAAGCAGTTTTCCTGTTTTTACCGATATTTCTCTACTCTCTTCACAAATTAAATTTATACATTGGATAGCTGAGTCAGCTCTCTGATCAAATTGACCAGGTAAAAATTCAACAGCTAAATAATTTTCACCCTCTAAATCTAAAGTATCGTAGGTATAATCTACTACAGTTTCTGAAAGCACCACTTCTTTTATTGTAGATACTTCATCTTTTTTCACATTGAAAAGATCATATATATTTATTATTCTGACCTTTTCTAAATTAACTAAATTTAAATTTTCCTTTAGTTCAGCCTTTATCTTTTTAGCTTCCATAGCAAAATTTTCTTTTTTTTCTACATAGACACGACGATTCATGACTCCTCCTAATTTTTACGAATAAATATAATTTCTTTTTTAACAAAAAAATCCTAGAACTATTTTTAATAAGTAAAAATAGCCCTAGGATTTAACCAAGTACTTTCATTTACTTATAGCGGTTCATTTAAGGCAAACCGTAGAGACTCCCAACCATATTATGGGTATATATAAGTTTATTTAATTTTTTTAAAATAATCCAGAGATTACTCCATCTTCATCTATATCGATCAATTCTGCTGAAGGTACTTTTGGTAATCCTGGCATATCTAAGATACTTCCAGCCATTGCTACTATAAATCCTGCTCCAGCTGATAATCTTAATTCATTTATTGTAACGTCAAATCCACTTGGTCTTCCCATTAATTTAGGGTTATCTGAGATCGATTTTTGAGTTTTAGACATACAGATTGGCAATTTATCATATCCATATTCATTTAATGTCTTTATCATTTTTTTGGCTTTAGCAGTATATATTACTCCATCTCCACCATATATATATTTTACAATTTTTTCAATTTTATTTTCTATAGTATCTTCAGTTTTATAAAGATATTCAAACTTATTTTCCTTAGTTTCTATTTCATTTATCACTAATTTTGCTAATTCTATTCCACCATCTCCACCATTAGCCCATACATCACATAGAGCTACAGGTACATCTAGTGCTTCACAATGAGCTTTAATAAAGTTTAATTCAGCTTCAGTATCTGTAACAAATTTGTTTATAGCTACTACTACTGGAAGTCCAAAGTTTTTCATGTTTTCTATATGCTTATCTAAATTTTCTATTCCTTTCGCTAAAGCTTCTACACTTTCATTTTTCAAGTCTTTAGAATTCATTCCACCATGTAACTTAAGAGCTTTTACTGTGGCTACAATAACTACAGCACTAGGGTTTAACCCACCCTTTCTACATTTTATATCAAAGAACTTTTCTGCTCCTAAATCTGCTGCAAATCCTGCTTCCGTTATTGTATAATCAGACAATTTAAGTGCCATCTTAGTAGCTAATAATGAGTTACATCCGTGAGCTATATTTGCAAATGGTCCACCATGGATTATTACAGGAGTATTTTCTAGTGTTTGAACTAAGTTTGGTTTAATCGCTTCCTTTAGGAGAGCAGCTATTGCACCTTCTATCTTTAGATCACTTACTTTTAATGGTTTCCCTACTCTATCAAATCCAAATACTATCTTACTGATTCTATTTTTTAGATCCATTATAGATTCTGATAAACAAAGGATAGCCATTATTTCAGAAGCTACTGTTATTTGAAATGAGTTTTCTCTTGGGATTCCATTGGCAATTCCACCTATTCCAATTATTATATTTCTAAGGGATCTATCATTCATATCCATAACTCTTTTAAAAGCTATCTTAGTCACATCTATATCCAGTTTGTTTCCATGCTTTATATGGTTATCTATACACGCCGAGATAAGGTTATGGGATGCTCCGATTGCATGAAGGTCTCCTGTAAAGTGTAAATTTATGTCTTCCATTGGAATCACCTGTGAATGTCCACCACCAGTAGCTCCTCCTTTCATTCCAAATACAGGACCAAGAGATGGTTCTCTAAGAGCTGCTATAGATTTTTTTCCTAACTTATTCATAGCCTGAGTCAAACCTACAGTAACTGTAGATTTCCCTTCTCCTGCTGGTGTAGGGGTAATTGCTGTTACTAATATCAATTTCCCATCTTTTTTATCACTATTTTTTTTCAATATCTCTAAATTTAATTTTGCTTTATATTTTCCATATTGGTCGTAGTCGTCTTCCGATAAATTTATCTTCGCTGCAATTTCTTTAATATTTAATATTTTAGCTTCCTGTGCAATTTGAATATCTGTTTTCATAGAACCCCCTTAAAATAAAAATCCTAAGTATACACTTATTTCAATGCAGACTTAGGACTATTTGTTGACTCTCGATTTGTTTAATTTTTTCAACACCTTTGTTTTGTACTTCATGTCAATCCTCCATTAGTTGTATTTTCATCTTAGTTTAGAAATTAACTGATCTGGATATCAAAAAATATTAATATCATGGTAAGTCATTTACGGCAACTTGTAGAAACTTCCTTCCATATTAAGAAATTATATTTTTTTATTTGAGGATACTATACCACAATATTTTTTAAAAAACAACAAATAGTCTTAGACTTCATAAAAAATTTGGCTTTCCTGAAATAATATAGCATACTTGTAATAGAATAATATTTTTTTATAATACAAGGAGCGTGATAAACTATGATTGGAATTTACCTGTTAATTGGAGTTATTCTTATTCTTTTTTTATTCAAAGGATCTAAAACAAAGAATTCTCATGAAACAATCAATGAAAAAGATGAAGTTGCAGCGAAAAATAAAGAAATTTTAATAGAAAAAATTCAGAATGATTTAAAGAATAATAAGATAACCCATGTCTTTGCCTCCTCTCACTCAAAAAAATATCATACCAAAAACTGTAAATATTATAATGATACTATGATTAAACTTCCATTAGACATAGCTAAAAAAAATGGTTATATTCCCTGTAAAATATGTAATCATAAAAAAAAGATCTCGGCCAAGTGTAGGGTATTTTTTTTGTAAACAAAAAAATCCAAATAAAATATTCGGATAAAATTTCTTATGGCAGTTCAGTAGGGACTCTAACCCTAAACCCAAGGTGTTGGAGACCGTTACTCTACCAATTGAGCCACTGAACTATAAATATTTAATTGTTATTAAACATTCAAAACTATATAATAATGTTTTTCTAAATTAACTCTTTCATTCTAAATCAATTTTGCTTTAGGTTAAGTGTTCGTCATATTAGTATTGGTCAGCTAAAGACTTCACAGCCCTTACACCCCCAACCTATCAAC
>NZ_JBAHZY010000083.1:0-6202 GCF_037132775.1 Psychrilyobacter sp. | reverse complement strand
GAGTTTACAACCCATTTATATTTATCTCCTAACACCTCAGTTTTACCTTCCAAAACATTACAGCATGCTGATACACTTTTAGCCATATAGACAAGCAGATCTTGTAATTTAGCTGTTTCGGGAGTTTTTCCACAGACTCCTCTAACAGTACAACCTTTATTCATTGCAGTTTCTTGACATTGATAACAAAACATTGACATATAGCAACTCCTCCTAAATATATTATGATATAAAAATTATTCTACAGGGTCAATACATTCCACAGGACAGACTCCTGCACAGGCACCACAATCGATACATGCATCTTCATCTATCAATCTTTTACCCTCTGCCACCTCAGAGATACACTCTACCGGGCATACCGGTTCACAAGCACCACAGGCAACACATTCATCCTCATTGATTCTATAAGCCATTTTTTATTCCTCCTTTTTTTTATTTTATAAAAATTCATACATTTTATCCTTCTAAGAATTTCTAATTAATCCTTTATTTTAAATATTTTTTTCTTGCTGTTCCCCTCACCAGAAAAACGCTTATATTTTTCACCTCATTTCTCCCTCCTATTTTTCTATTAACTGAACTACTATAATAAAAGTCTAGTATATCTTTTTATCTTTCCTTAAAGGATTTTTTCATCTATGGTAAATATATAATTAGAGGATAGACAGAAATTAGAACAACAAATATTCTATATAGGTTCTGTCATAGATGTGAAGGGAGGGAAGGAGATGTCAGAAATTTTTAATAAAGAAATTTTAAATCAAATGAAACAAGGGTTAAATAAAATAAAAAACCCAATTAAAATTATTACTTTTGTGGAAAAGGGGAAACCTCTATGTGATGAAGTAGTCGCTATGATGATACAGTTAACTACATTAAATAATAAAATACAATTTGAAGAATACGACCTAATTAAAAACTCTGATCTAGCTGAAAAATATAGGATTGATAAGGTTCCGGGAACTACTATTTTGGTAGCAGGTAAGCCTACTGGAATTAAATTTTATGGAATTCCCACTGGGCATGAAATAAATTCACTTTTATTTGCCATTTTGGAAAGTTCTGGAATGACTACTCCATTAGAAAGTAAATTAGAAGACGCTATTAAACAAATCCATAAAAAAATAAATATCAAAGTATTTGTAGGTTTGCAGTGCCCACACTGTCCTAAGGCGGTTATGACAGCTTTTAAAATAGCTCTATTAAATAACAATATTGATGCTGAGATGATACAGTCCAACCTATATAATGATCTTTCCAATGGTTTTGGGATAAGTTCTGTCCCTAGGACTTTTTTCAATGACAAAGATGATCTATTGGGTGTACAACCTCTACAAATGTTTGTTGAAAAATTAAAAAATATATAATCTTTTAAAGCTATATAGATTAAAAAAATCCCTGAAAATCAGGGATTTTTTTATACATCCTTCTGGAGGACACTATATTATTTAGTGATTTTAACTATCTTCTTTTTTCCTGCTCTTACTATCATTCCAGCTTCAATTTTTATAATTGCTTTCACATCTTTAATTGCTACATCATTCACCTTAAATCCACCTTGAGTGATAAGTCTTCTGGCATCAGATGTTCCCTTAAAGAAGTTTAATTTTTTAACCAACAAGTCGATTGCTCCTACTTCATCTTCATCTATCTTTACCTCTGGCAGATCTACATCCATATTTCTCTTAGAGAATACATTTTCAAACCAGTCATAGGCCTTTTTTCCCTCTTCCTCATTGTGATAGATAGTTACTATCTCTGCTCCTAACCTCTTTTTACAATCCATAGGATGGATACTTCCATCAGCTACTCCTCCCTTTAATTTTGCAATTTCTTCCATGGGTACATCTGTAGCTACCTCATAGTAATTCCACATAAGGTCATCTGAGATAGACATTATCTTCCCGAACATATCGTTGGGAGCTTCTGCTATCCCAATATAGTTATTCAATGATTTAGACATTTTTTCCACTCCGTCTAACCCTTCTAAGATTGGCATCATCATACATACCTGCGGTTCTGTCCCTGCATTTCTTTGTAAGTCTCTACCTCTTAATAAATTAAATGTCTGCTCAGTTGCCCCTAATTCTACATCGGCATCTATTGCTACAGAGTCATACCCTTGTAAAATTGGGTACATAAATTCTACTAATGAAACTGGTTTTCCTGCTGCTAATCTTTTAGAAAAATCATCTCTTTGAATCATCTGTGCTACTGTAAATTGAGATAATAACTTTAATACATCTTCTAATGTTAATTTTTCTAACCAGTCACCGTTATATACAACCTCTGTTTTTTCCATATCTAAGATTAACTTTAATTGATCTAAATATGTTTGGATATTCTTTGTGATATCTTCAGAAGACAACATTGGTCTAGTTTCAGATTTTCCTGTAGGATCTCCTATTCTGGCTGTAAATGTACCAATTAAAAATTTTACTCTATGCCCTAGATCCTGAAATTGTTTTAATTTTCTAAGGGGTACTGCATGACCAATGTGTAAGTCAGAACCAGTTGGATCTATCCCTAGTTTTACGATTAATGGGGTATTTGTCTCCAGTGATTTTTTTAATTTTTTTTCTAATTCTTTTTCAGAAATTAATTCCTCTACCCCCCTTTTTAATATACCTAACTGTCTTTGCACCTCTACATTGATATCCATAGTTGATCTCCTTTTATATATATAATTTTTATTTATTCCATAAATTTCTTATCCTATAAAAAAAAGCTCACAGATTATATCTGTAAGCTTTAAAAAGTTTAATTCAGATACAACCCCTATTAGTATACTATAAAATGGGCTGTAATATTTCTACACAGTCCCTCAATTAATAATAGTAATAATAAGTTTGGTTGTCTTCAAATTTCATATCTTTCTCCTGATTTTTTATTCTATATTTTTTTAATTATAACATAATAAGATTTTTTTTAAAAGCGATTTAAGTTAAATTTTACATTTTTTAAAGTGAGTAAAAATATAAGTTATCCCATTAGAACAGCTGTTTTTTTCTTAGGCATCTCTACCTTTGATACCATGGTTCCTACAAGTAATATTACGATTCCTATTACATTCACAACAAATAAATATTCTCCCAAGAAAAAGTGCCCTATGATAGCAGCAGTCGGAAGTTCTACCAGACTCATTATTCCAGCCTTTGTAGGTGTAGTAAATTTAAGTGCAAAAGCATCTATATCTCCAACTTGACTAAAAGCTAATAGACCAGAAATAGGCAAAAATATCCCTGTTAAAAAAAATCCCAATGCCGCTTTCATCCATTCTTTTCCAGTTACCATCCTTATTTCTGGTGGAAAAATTAAATTTCCTGCTCCAAAAAACATGGCAAATATTGCCAAACCAAATATAATTACATCTTTGTTTTTCATAAATCACTCCTTTGTTTTTATTTTTCTGTTCCCTTTTTTTTTCTTTCCCATAACTCACCAAAACATAAATATTCTTTTTCGGATCTTTTTCAACTTTTTCAAGATGAAAAGATTAAATTCAGAACACATATACACATATACACATATATATAGTACTTTAATTATATACGCTTAATTTTAACTTAAGTCAACAATTGATCATTTTTTATCAATCTATTTCTTAATTCCCCTAAAATTCCTTTATATACATTGAAATTATTTATTTATTTATTTATTTATTTATTTATTTATTTATTTATTTCGCTAAGTGATTATTTTAACAAAATCGTCGGAAAAACCACAGACTTTAGTCCGCAAAACTAGGAACATCTGTACCACATTTATAGACAAAAGTGCGCTATATTGGCATCAATAAAATCTAATGATACGAATGTTCTGATAAAAAGACTCTTTTTTAAAAATATCAGCTATTGATTATTTTGATAGAATCCTATAGAATGTTAACTATATTAAAAATTATGGAGGAACTATGGAAATTTTATTGATCGGATTAGGAATGTTTATCGCTGGATTTATAGACTCTATTGCTGGAGGAGGAGGGCTTATCAGTACTCCTACACTACTTTTAGTTGGTCTTCCCCCCCACCTTGCCTTAGGAACAAATAAACTGGCTTCTGCTGCTGGAACACTGGTTAGCAGTCATGAATTTTTTAAAAGTAATAAATTAAATTTTAAACTACTTAAACTTATGATTCCCTTTGCATTTGTAGGAGCAGTTATTGGTGTAATCGCTTTACAATTTATTACTCCTGATATCTTGGAGAAGATAATCCCTTTTATGATTTTTGGAGTGGCTACCTACACTATTATTTCTAAAAAAGTAGGCATGATAAATTCCTTTGATGGATTTACTCCTAAAAATAAATTTTTAGGTAAGATCTTAACCTCTATTTTAGGATTTTATGATGGATTCTTTGGTCCTGGTACAGGAACATTTTTTATGTTTGGTTTGGTTAAAATTTTCAAATTCGATTTCACTGTTGCCACTGCCAATACTAAGGTATTAAATTTAACCACTGGTTTTGCTGCTCTTCTTACTTTTTTATACAATGGACAAGTAAACTTTAGATATGGTCTTATCTCTGCAGTGTTTATGATCCTAGGTTCTAAAATAGGTTCTAAGATGGCTGTAAAAAATGGAGCTAAATTTATAAAACCTATCTTTATCGTTATGTCCTTAGTAATGGCCGGCAAGATGGTTTACGGTATGGTTATCTAATTAAGATAATAATATGTATATAAAAAAGACCTTTGAAATTTCAAAGGTCTTTTTTATATACATATCACTTAATAAAATTACTTAGTTTCTTCGATTAATTTGTTCATTTCTTCGATTACAACATCAGCATTTAATCCGTGTGACGCGATTCCTTCTCCTAAGCTCTCACCTGAGGCTACCATACAACCCACTCAACCAAGTCCGTATCTTTGGAATACCTGAACGATTACTGGATACTCTTGTACAGCTTCTAATATATTCATATCTTTGTTTACCATTTAAACTCCTCCTAAAAATCTATATTATATTCTTTTAATACATAAATTATATATTATCATACTAAACTTGTCAAGATTAATTAACACTATTTAACAAATCATGGATCCTTACCATACCTATTAATTTTTGTCTCTCTAACACAGGTAAAACTGAAATTTGACTTTCCCTATTTTCCATGAGTTCCAATGCGTCTACAGCCATCTTTTCGGCTCCAATATCGGTGAATTTTGAGATCATGATATCTTTAGCTTTATAGGTAAAAAACTCCTCTTTATTTCCCAACGCCCTTCTGATATCTCCCTCTGTAATTATTCCTATCATCATCCCGTCTTCTAATACACAGACAGCTCCTAATTTTTTCTTTGTCATAGTCACCAATACCTCATCTATATCGGCATTTTTTTCTACAACTGCAAGATCAGTTCCGCTATGCATTACGTCTTTTACCTTCATGAGAAGCCTTCTTCCTAAACTGCCTCCCGGGTGATATATAGCAAAGTTTTCTGGTTTGAAATTTCTTAATTTAATAAGTACTGATGCCAAAGCATCTCCCATAACCATCGTAGCTGTAGTTGAACAAGTAGGAGCTATATTCATAGGGCAGGCTTCTCTTTCAACACCTATATCCAATATTTCATCGGATTCCTTTCCTAATTTAGAATTTTTGTTTCCAGTCATAGCTATTAATTTTGCACCGATTTTTTTTATTGATGGGATTATCGATACCACTTCATCACTGTTTCCTGAATTTGAGATAGCAATTACAACATCTTCAGCGTGTACCATCCCAAGGTCTCCATGAAGACCTTCAGCTGAATTCATAAATACTGTCAGCGTTCCTGTAGAAGCCAAAGTTGCAGCTATTTTTTTCCCTACTATTCCAGATTTTCCGATCCCTGTCACAACAACCTTCCCTTTACAATCCATGATCAACTTAGCTGTTTTTTCCAATTCTTGTCCAATCTTATCCCTTACTTTTTTCAATTCCTCTATTTCAACATCAAATATTTCCTGAGCATATTTTTTTATATCCATGATTCCCCCTGTTGTTTTTGTTTATTATATCATTTTTTTTTAGTTTATTCATCTATATAAAAAAAAGTTAGAATATTCATTGTATGGTGGTCGTGTTTGTCAAACAGTTTATGAAAAAACTTAAGCAATTTTTTGAGTACTAAAATATACCTTAGCAGGTGTTTCATAATCTAAAGAACTATGTCCTCTATCGTTATTATAAAAATTAATATACCTTTTTAT
>NZ_JBAHZY010000067.1:0-43721 GCF_037132775.1 Psychrilyobacter sp. | reverse complement strand
GTTAATCTCATATAGTGTTCCTTGTACAGGTTCAATAGAACCTTCCACATATATATTAGCTATTGCCCATGTCTTTAATCCGATTACATCTCGAGATGATACTCCACTCAAAATTCTCAAATTATCATTATCCACTATCTTAAATAGAGGTAGTTCCTTCTCTATGTTTTGATATAATTTTAAATCTAAATTTGCTATTGTTCCATCTATCTTGGCTTTCACAGTCAAATCATTGTAATCTTTTTTATTTGTTAAAAGTGAGGCCTTGGCAGATCTATATGCTCCTTCACTAGAAGCTAATTTATTCTTAACATCTAAAAACTCTTCCTCTGAAATTAATTTTTCATTGTAAAGAACTTCATATTTACTATAAGTAGTTTGTTGTCTATTATAATCCGCTTTTGTTGAGATTATTTTTGCTTTAGAATCTAAATATGCCGATTCTACATCTTGATTTTCAAGGACCAACACTACATCTCCAACCTTTACTTTATCTCCATTTCTATAATTTATCTTTACGACATCTACCCTGCTTTTAGTAGTTTCTTCCGTCTCGTTTATAGAATCTAAAGACCCAGATGATACTGCTACCTTATTTATTTCGCTTAAATCAGCATCTGCCATCTTTACATTTTTATAATTTATCTCATCATTCCCCTTAACAACATCTTCTTTTTTTCCACAAGCTACTACACTTAATGCTACAAGTAATATAGCTATCTGCTTCATTATTTTATTCATTCTATCCTCCTGTTCGCCTATGGGCGAAACGATAATTATTAATTAAATTTTTACTTTAAATCTTCTAAATATTTTTCATATGCATAATAATAGTTCAGTTTGGTTTCAATCAGAGATAATTTAGTATTATTTAACTGTGTTTCATATATCAAATAATCTGTTATAGATATAATCCCTTCATTATATTTTCTTTTTTGTAGATCATAGTTCTCTTGTGAAGCCTCTAACTGAGCTTCCCTAGCCTCTGTAGTCCCATTTAATTTAACCAAATTAATATAATTTGTTCTGATACTCACCTCTAAATCATCCAAAGTTTTTCTCTCTGTATTTTCAGCTTTTCTAGACTCATTCTTACTTCTTGTATAGGCATCCCAAGATTTCCCAAAATCAAATAATCTCCAATTCACCTCTACACCAGCAGTCCAATACCAATTATCCATTGAGTCATTCAAATGACGGTCTTCAGCACTATAAGCTAGCCTTGCATTTATTTGTGGCAACAGATCTGCTCTAGATACTTTTTCTTGTTTTTCTATTATATCAGTGTTCAACTGAGATATTTGGCTATCTTTATTATTTAAAAGAGCATAATTTATATCTGCATTCACATCTATCAGATCCAAATCATATTTTTGAAATTCTAAACTCTCTAAATTTATATCTTGATTCATCGGCACCCCAATAATATTTTTAAACTCAATCATATATATTTCACCTTGATTCTGGGCTTCTATTAGATCGGTCCCTGTAGATATAACTTTTGTTTTAAGGGGCAGATAATCAGATTTAGATATTATATCTAATTGATATTTTCTCTCTGCTTGTTCAAAGGCAGCTTTAACGTCCTCTAAGGATGTTTCATATACTTTGATAGCTTCTGCTTGAGCTAATACTTTTAGATATGCATCTATAACTCCTAATTTTAATTGACTCTTACTTTTAGCCAATTTATACAACATCAATTCTTGAGATATCTTAGCAATTTGAATCCCTGCAATTATCGTTCCACCGTTATAGATCGGCTGGGTAATTCCCAGTTCATGATTGAGTCTTTGATCACTCTCTGTCCCACCTGTCATACTCATTTCATTTTCATCCCCTGTAGTGGTATATCCACCTCTATAATCCAATCTAGGAGCAGCCGATTTATACCCTTCCAACACCTGTAAATCAATATTTTCCTGATCAATCTTTACATTTTGATACTCATAGTTGTTTTCATAGGCCATATTTAACGATTCATCTAAAGTCACCTTTTCTGATCCCCATAGGGAAGATGCCATTAATATCAACATCAAACTCATTATTTTCTTCATCTTTTTCTCTCCTTTTTCTCAATAATTAATCTTCATCTGTTAAATCTATACTCTTACAAAACTTTTCAAAGGGTTCATCGGATATTTTTTCATCATAAACTTCCTTAGTTATATGAAAGTATTTCCCTGTAAATATACAAGCCCCCAGAAAATTAAGTATCAGCATCAATTCATTTGTATTTCCCATCCCCTTCTTCTTTATAATTTCTCTGAAAATATCCAATAAGAATTTATAATTTTTATTTATCTCAGTTCTGGTATCATCACTTATAAAATTAGAATTACTAAAATAATTTATAAACTTCCTTTCCTCTGGGTTTTCAATCCCCCAAACAATTAAATTATTCCAAATTTTCTTCAATTTCATTTTAGAAGTCTTCGCACCATCCAAGTCCTTTAAAATATTCTCCTTCTGTTCTCGTTTTATCTCCATAAAAATTTCATTGATCAAAATATCCTTGGTTTTAAAGTAGTTGAATAGGGTTCCTGTGGCAATCCCGACTTCCTTGGCTATCAAACTGGTAGGAGTTCCGTGAAATCCCCTTTCTACAAAAAGCTTTGTCGCTATTTCTATTATTATTTTTCTTTTTTTAATTTTATTGTCCATTCCATTCCTCCTCAAACAAAATGACTGACTAGTCACTTTATTAGAACAGTATATATTTTTTAAGTTATAAAGTCAATTTTAATTTTATTTAATAATTACTAATATAGCAGTCTTAATATCTCGACTGACCTATTAAAATTTTATTACAGATTCAATGCTTTACCAATTATAAATTTTTCAATCACTGTTTTCAGTGCGTGATTGTTATGAGATGTTGAGATAAACTTTGCCATACTCTTCACCTCTACCTCAGCATTTTATTTTCTCTAGATATCTTTCCTTCATTGTTTAATAATTATCGTCCATATCTGTTGCTATCATCTTATATTTCATCTTATAAACCTCCTAGATTTTCTTTTATTATATCATGCAAATAAGCCCCACGAACAAATGGACGACTGCTCTGATTAAGTTAATATATGTAAAAACCCCTCCTAAATCAGCATGGCTGATTTAGGAGGGGTTAATTTTATGATAAATAGGTGTTAGGATACGCCGGGTTTTGTCGTTGGTCAATCATTTATCTAGGCCTATAATTGCTTATAGGCTCAAGCGACACACCTAAAAATCGAGACGGGCAGTCTCATAATGATCTTTCTTCGGTCTTGCTCCAGAAGGGGTTTACCAAGCTACAATAGTTTCCTATCATACTGGTGGGCTCTTACCCCACCTTTTCACCCTTACCTATAAAACAAGTTCATAGGCGGTCTATTTTCTGTGGCACTTTCCTTAAGGTTTCCCTCAGCAGCCGTTAGCTACCTTCATTGCCCTGTGGAGCCCGGACGTTCCTCCCCTAGATTCCTCTAGCGGCGACTGACTCTAACACCTAGTTATTAATACTTTACTTACGCTTTCTAATCCCACCCATCTTTATAAATCTTAAAGTTACAAAAATAGCTATAGCTATTAATATCAAGATCAATAATCCTGCAAATTTATTTTCAATGAATGTTTTTTTTACCTCTTGTTTTTTAATCTCTTTTTTATCTACCTCTATATCATCTACAACTTTTCCCGACATATCCAAAACACTTAGTATAAATTTCTTATACTCTTTTTTTACTATTGCGTCTTCCCCTTCAATCAACAAATTGTCGATTTCTTCCTCATAAGTACTAGTATCTATATCTTGGGTAAATTTTAATTTTACATTAACATCATTTTTCCCGTCTGGAATTATGTCTAAAATTATCGCTTTTTCAACAATATTTTTTTCATCCATTTTCCTGCCAAGATTTATATGATACACTATATCTCCATTTTTTTCAATCTCTGATAATTTTTTTTCAACTTCTTGCTTCTCTTCTGCAGTCAAATAGTTCCCGCTATCATTTACCTGTCCAAAGGAAAATGCAAATACTACAAGGCTTAAAAACACTATTCTTTTTATCATAGGATCCTCCTAATTTTATAAACTCTTAAATACTGGCTGATCATTGTAGATTTCTACCTCTAAATCATCACAATATTTTTCTATTATATCCGTAAAGAAATATTCACTTTCATAGTGTCCGACGTCAAATATAGATATCCCTATCTCCCTAGCATCCAAGGCTTCATGATATTTTATATCACCTGTTATAAAAAGGTCAACACCTATTTTTTCTAATTTACCTAAAAAACTAGCTCCTCCACCATTTACCACAGCTATTTTTTTTATTTTTTTATCTAATTCTCCTACTACCCGTACATTATTTAGAGACAACTTTTCTTTCACCGTTTCTAAATAGCTACCCAATTCAACCCCTTCAGACAGACTATATATCCTTCCTAAGCCACCTAAAGAAATCTTATTTTCTGTTTTTATCATCTCATAAGCGACCTCATCATAGGGATGAATTTTTTTTATTTCATTTAAAAGGTTCGACAATTTCCCTTTTTCACCTAGGATACTTATTTTTTTATTTTTATTCCTAAACTTTTCTTTTTCTTCTACCTTTTCAAAGTTTTCTATAGAATCAGAGGTATAGTACACATTTTTATATCCATTATACTCCAAACCAAATTCTTCTCCCTTAGATTTCAACCTATCCTCGAATTCTATATCTACATAGACTGATAATAGGTACATATCAATGTATTTTTCATCTAAAATTTTAGATGTTTTTACACCTAATTTTTCACATATATATTGATTTAACCCATCCTCTGCAGAATCTAAGTTGGTATGCATAGAGTACACAGCAATCTTATTTTCAATTAATTTTAAAAGTTTTCTTCCTATCAAATTTTTAGAAGTAACATTTTTTATCCCACTGAATATAATTGGATGATGGGTTATGATTAAATTTGCCCCTACCTCTATGGCATGATCTATCACCTCTTCTGTGGCATCCAGTGATATCTGTACCCCAGTTATTTCTCTGCTCTCATCCCCAACTAAAAGGCCGATATTATCCCAAGATTCAGCTATGTTTTTAGGAAATTTTTTCTCTAGTCTCTTTATTAAAGTTTTAATTTTCATCGATCCATGCCTTCTTTCCGTTACACTTTAATTTTATCATAAGTTTTTCTATCTCTGCCTTTACCTTTGATGGGTCCATATCTAAGATCTCTCCAATCTCCTCAAAGTATTTTCTCTTTCCACTGAGCCCATAGTATAGATCCAGTATTTTTATCTCAGCTGATGTAAATTTATTGGCTAAATTAGATACTGACATAAGTTTTTCTACCTTTACTAACTCCATATCCACCTCGGCAATACTCTTATACACTTTTGCTTCCTCTCTATCTTCTTCTTTTATTAAAAATCCATAATCATTGATTTTTTGTAAATTTTCAAATTCTTCCATGCCCATATTTAAAACTCTTTTTATCTTTGCTGCTTCTGATTCATCTATCTCTAAATCGGTAATTTTATTTTCCGACTTATACACTTCTACCTTCATATTTTTAAAATAAGCTATTACAGGAGATTTCAGTTCCTCTATAACTAGTTTATTGCTTTGAATCACCTCATATTTTATCCAAAATTCCATATATTCTGAAAAATCCATAGAGTAATCCAGATCATAGTTATCTATAGCCTTCACTATTCCCATAAGACCATCTTGAACTACCTCTACATAACTTGTTCCTGCTTTGGAATAATAAAGTGCTATTTTAGCCACTAATTTTAATGATCCTTCCATCAAAATTTCCCTAGAAGAGACGTCTCCATCCTTGATATCTTTTATTAATTCTGACATTTTTTCTTTTTTTATAGATTTTATAGATGATAGTTCTCTCAGATAATTTTCCACAGTATTCTCATAGAAACTTCCTATATTTTTAATATCAAATTTTTCAACCCTTCCACCTATCTCATCTATTTTTTTTCCCTCTAAATTTAAGATTAAACTCTTAAATTCATCTGTGCTAGAAGTTTCAGCCATTAGTTCAAAACTTCTCATATCTATCGTATCTTCTATATTTTTAATATCTATTTTCATCTTCTCAACCCCAAATATATTTTTTTACTATTATATATAGTACCAAAGATTTTAAACTCTTTCAATGAATTTAAAATTAAAATAAGAGACAGTCCAATAGGAGCCGTCTCTTATTTAATCAAGTATACTATATATTTATCTCAATAGTTAAATATTTAATTTTCTCTTTTTTTATTAGCAGTTTGCATTAAAATCAAATTTAGCTAATCCACCTAATGATGTTTCTTTGTATTCGCTCTTCATGTCTAGGCCAGTTTGCTTCATTGTAAGTACTACCTTATCGAAACTAACTGTATGCTGACCATCTGTAAATAATGCATAGTTAGCTGCATCTAATGCTCTCACTGCTGCTGCTGCATTTCTTTCAATACAAGGAATTTGTACATATCCTCCCACTGGGTCACATGTAAGACCTAAGTGGTGCTCTAATGCCATCTCTGCTGCGTATTCTATTTGATCTAAAGATCCACCTAAGATAAATGCTGCCATTCCTGCTGCCATTGCACACCCTGCTCCTACTTCAGCTTGACATCCACCTTCTGCTCCAGATATAGTTGCATTTTCTTTGATTAAATTTCCAATTAATCCTGCTATAGCAAGACCTCTTAAAGTTTCTTCCATAGATAAGTTATGTTCTTCTTTTAGTGCATATAATAATCCTGGAATGATACCAGCGGCACCACATGTAGGAGCAGTAACTACTCTTCCTCCCCCACCATTTTCTTCCGATACTGCCAATGTATAAGCAAATATTTTTCCTAAATAACTAGTTCTTGAATTATCTCTTCTGGCTTTTCTATAAAACATTTGAGCTTTTCTTGGATACTTAATAGTTCCTGGTAATACTCCAGTCTTTGAAAGACCTGACTTTACAGAATCTTCCATAGCTTCCCAAGTCCTCTCTAAGAATGCCCAGATAGAAGAATCTTCCATCTCTGCTACATATTCCCATAATTCTTTTCGATTGGTCTTACACCACTTTATTATTTCATCCATAGTTGTCAATGGATAAATTTTATTTGATCCACCTCTAGCTTGACCATCTTCTATGATAGTTCCTCCTCCTACAGAGAATACTAACCATTCTTTAGTTTCATTTCCACCTTTATCTACAGCTATGAACTTCATTCCATTTGTATGGAACTCATGAACGAATTCTGGCATCCAAACTATCTCTGTAGTCTTAGGCTTTAAAGTTTCTTCGATAACCCAGTCAGTTAAATGACCCTTACCTGTAGCTGCTAGTGACCCATATAATTCTACCTTAAAACTAGCGGCATCAGAGTTCTCCATTTTAAATCTTTTTGCTGCTCTTTCTGGTCCCATCGTATGAGAACTAGATGGTCCGTTTCCTATCTTAAATAATTCTTTTAACGAATCCACGCTGTTTCCTCCTAATTTTTTCTGAATTTCAAACAATTCAATAAAATAATATTTTTTATACTATATAATAACATAATTCTTATAATTCACAAACTCTCTTCTATATAAATTTTACACTAGTGTACATTTATAAGTTATTGAGAACTGAAGTAGTTCATATTGCACTTTAAAAATCATAAATAGGTTTAGGAAGAATCCCCTAAACCTATCATTATTTTATACTATTTCTAGTTTTATACTGTTCCTCTTACTTCTGCAACACTTTTGATCTTAAAGTTTTTAAATATAAATGATCCTATGTATCCTATTGTTAATCCAGACATTGCACATAGTGCTGCTGCTATAGTTACTTTTAATGGACTGTTGAAACCATACATAACCATTAATCCTGCTATTGGTGTTGCGGTTCCTGCTGCATTGTTAATAAGTCCAAAGTGAGTTACGATAAGTCCTGCTATAGCTCCACTTACGAAGTTTGTGCAATATACAGGAATCGGGTTAGCTGAGATTAAGTCAGCCTGTGTCAATGGTTCTATTGCAACTGCGATAGTAGTTGACTTATCTTTGAATATTTTGTGGAAAATACTGCATTCATAAAAGATGATCCCATTACCGCTAATGCTCCTATTGCCATTGGTAATCCTGTTAACCCTAACATTGCTGTAAGTGCCATTGAGCTAAGTGGTGCTGTCTCTACTACTGTGATTACTCCACCTAAAACGATTGCCATTATAGTTGGACTTTGAGCTGTAGCTTGAGTAATTATTTTTCCGATGTTAATTAAAGTAGCATTAACTAATGGGTCTGCTCCGATAGCTACTAATCTTGCTAACGGTGCTGCTATTACTATAACTGCTATTAGATCTATTCCATCAGGTATTTTTTCTTCCATCTTAGGTAAGATAAATCCTAATACGTATCCTGCAAAGAACCCTGGTAATATTCCAAATCCAGATACTGCAGTACCGATTAACACTGCATATACAGGTGATGATCCAAGTGCTAATGCCACTAGAATTGCTGCAGCTACTCCGCCCATTCCACCAGATGCTGCTCCTAAATCTCTTAATATAGTAATCCCAAATAAATCTTCCACCAACATAAAAGTGAAAAGCTTCTACTAGGAAACTAGCTGTTGCTGCTCCTGCTAATGCACCCATTGCCTTCATCCCTTTTGGCATTTTTAAACTAAACATTGTGAATCCGACTAATAATAATAATAATAATAATAATAATACTATTCCCTTTAATATTTCCATGATTTTTTTCTTTCCTCCTAAATATTTTAATTGCTTAATACTTAATAATCTTGTTTAACAACCTGATTAATATAACATAAAATTCACTATTTTAAAATAATGAATTCATTATTTTGAATAAAACTGTACTTTTATCAAAAAAAAAACAGTTTAATAAAATATAATACCGAAATTTAAACTATAGATTAACATTTTCTATAAACTATCTTTTTATTTTTTCATTTTATTGAATCGCATGTAAAGAACTTCATTTTTAATATATTAGTTTTTATGATATAATAAAGTGTTAAATAAAATATTACGTTTCAAAATATTACGTTTTGCTTTAAAATTAAAATATTAAGGTAGATGTAAAATATATATTAACATTTAGATTTAGGAGGCATATACCTTGAATTTAGGAGAAAAAATAAAATTTTTTAGAAAAGAACAAAAAATGACTATAAAGGATCTTTCAGGGAAAACCAGCCTATCAGTTGGATTTATCAGTAATATAGAAAGAGGACAAAATAGTCCATCTATCAGTAATCTTCAACAAATTTGTGAAGCTTTAGAAGTTAACCTTATGGAAGTTTTACAAGATGTCAATGAACAGTCTCCAATCACTAGGAGAGTCGAAAGAAAATCTATTTTCGAATCGGAACAAGGGGACATCACCATAGAAACATTAACCAACGCTAACCATGCATTAAATGGTATATCTATCACTATTTCAGATGATAATCCGCACAGTGATTTTTCTTGGGGACATAACTATGATGAAGTAGGTGTTGTTATCGAGGGTAATTTAGAAATTGAACTAAATAACAAGCTTTATAATTTAAATGAAGGAGATTCTATCTATATTGAGAAATTTCAAGCCCATAAATATAGAAATCCCGCTAAAAAGAAAAATGTTACTCATTGGTTTTCTCTAAGAAATTAAAAAAAGTTTATCTGCATAGCAGATAAACTTTTTTTAATTTCTTATTATGATCAAATCTTATACTATTTTAAAATCTTCTAATTTTTTTCTTCTACTAGGATGTCTTAGTTTTCTCAAGGCCTTTACCTCAATTTGTCTGATTCTTTCCCTAGTTACTTTAAATATTTTTCCAACCTCTTCTAAGGTTCTTGGACATCCGTCATCTAAACCATATCTAAATCTTAAGACTTTTTCCTCTCTATCGCTCAAACTGCTTAATACTTCATTCAACTGTTCTTTCAATAGCGTTTTATGAGTTTCTTCGTATGGGCTCAACATATTGTTATCTTCTACGAAATCACCTAATTCACTGTCTTCCTCACTTCCTACTGGTGTTTCTAATGAAATCGGATCTTGGTTCATTTCCAAAATAGTTTTTACTTTTTCAGTTTCCATTCCCAATCTATTTCCTAAAATTTCAGGTGAAGCTTCCTTCCCTGTCTCTTGCAAATAGATCCTAGCTTCCTTCTTTATCTTATTTATTGTTTCAATCATATGTACCGGTATCCTTATAGTTCTACCTTGATCAGCTATGGCTCTTGTTATAGCTTGACGAATCCACCATGTTGCATATGTAGAAAATTTATATCCTTTAGCATGTTCAAATTTTCCAACAGCCTTCATCAGACCAATATTTCCCTCTTGGATCAAATCCAATAATTTAAGACCTCTATTGGTATGTTTTTTAGCTATACTTACTACTAGTCTTAGGTTGGCTTCTACAAGTTGGTTTTTAGCCCATTCATCCCCATCGTCAGATAATTTAGCTAATTCTATCTCTTGAGCATGTTTTAATAATGGAACCTGACCAATTTCACGAAGATACATTTTTATAGGTTCATCTACAGATACTCCACCTACAAGTAAGTTCTTTGTGTCCAACTCTTCTTTAGTTACTTCCTTTACTTTTTTAGGATCAAATCCTGAATCATCTTCTGAAAGACCAGATTTTACTATCATTGATTTGGTTTTAGTTGTCTTAGTGGTTTTTCCCTTAGTTTTAGCTTTTTTTTTCAGCTCTTTTTCACTTACTACTTTTATCCCTTGATTAACCATCCCATTGATCAGGGTTTCTATTTTTTCTGGAGCAAAATCATCTTGAAGTCTACTATTTATCTCCTCAAAAGACATAATCTTGTTTTCTAAAGCCTTCTTTATAATTTCACGAACTTTCCCATTTTTAATAAAATTTTTCATCTTGCCTCCTCAACATTTACAAATCAAATTTTCATAGAAATAAATTCTTTATATTTTTCTTCTAAATCATCTATCTTTATATCACCAATTATTTTTTCACATATTTTTTTACAATTTAAAAATGATTTTATATCATTTGTTTTAAAAAAACTCATCTTTTCATCAATCTCTTTTACGAACCATCTCTTATAAATCTCAATATAAGTATTTATAATTTCATCTTCGTTCTTAGCAGAAAGTTCTGTAGATATATTGAGGATTATCCCTTCTTCTTCTTCTTCTAGTTTAAAAAAAATTCCACGCAGTAGTTCCTGTATATAGTTTTGCTCTCCATTTTGTTCTATTGTATCGAATATATTTTGAACAAATGGAGAAGTTATAGTCTTATTTTTAAATTTTTCAAAATATTTTCTATCTTTTAAACAAAGTTTTAGTGTTTCTAGTTCTAATTCATCTATTTTTAATGATCTTGTTTTTATATGTTGTCTCTCTATTTTTCTAACTTTCCCAGTCCCTTCATCGTTTTGTATTAAGATTTTTCTTAATATTTCAATCTCTTTTTCCATCCCTAAAGATACTGATAGTTTGTTCAAATACAAACTTTTTTCTAAATCTGTTTCCACAGATAGAAAAAATTCCTTAAACCTACCTATAAAATTTTGCTTTGCCATAAAATTACTCAGGTCATATTCCCTAACATAATAATCATATAAAAAATCAAAGATCTCCTTTGAGTTTTTTACAGATTTCAAAAATTCAGTCTTACCATATTTCTTTAAAAATTCATCGGGATCTTTAGCATTTTTTAATTCTAAAATCCTTATATTAAATCCATATTTCTTTAAGACTAGACTAGCTTTTTCACTGGCTACCCTTCCGGCATTATCCATATCAAAAGCGATTATTACGTTGGATGTGTATCTTTTTAGGAGTTCCGCCTGTTCATTAGAAAAAGTGGTCCCCAAAGGAGCCAAAGCCACATCAAACCCATAGGCATGAGCTGCTAGCACATCCATATATCCTTCCATTAGAAGGGCATAATTTTTCCTCCTAATGCTGCTTCCTTTATTTTTTATTCCATAGAGATTTCGGCCCTTATGAAATACTGGGGTTTCTGGTGAGTTCAGATATTTTGCAAGATCCTTTCTGTCACTCATAGTTCTACCACCGAAAGCGATTACATTTCCGCTAGGTGAATAAATTGGATAGATTACTCTGTCACGAAAGGTATCATAATATCCCTTATCACCACTCTTTATTAAACCTAACTTAGATAGTATAGGAGGATCATACCCTTTTCCTACCAAATGATTGTACAGTGAATCCCAGCTATTTAGAGCATACCCTAAATTATTTCCCTTTATAAAATCAGGCTGCATTCCCCTATTATTTAAATAAGATAGTGCTTCTCTCCCAGAATTAGAAAAAATATTTTCCTTAAAAAATGAAAGCGCTTCATCCAAAATCTTATAATATTTCTTATTTCTGTCCTCTGAATCATTCCCACTTATAGGAGTTATGTCCAATTTGTATTTTTTGCTCAGTTCATAGACTGCTTCCCCATAGCTTAACTTGTTATATTCCATATAGAATTTAATAACATTTCCACCTGCACCACAAACAAAACACTTGTATATATTCTTTGAGGTACTTACCATAAAGGAAGGGTTTGTATCCTTATGAAATGGACAAAGACCTTTATAATTTGAACCTGTCTTTTTTAAATCGACATATTCGCCTATAACTTCTACAATATTCAATTGCGTTATAACTTTATCTAAATCTTCATTTCTAAATCTCATAAAAACACCATCTCAATTTATTTTGATACTACATTTCAGTATATCTCATAATATTCATTATTTCAAGTCTTTTTAATACTATTTTGAATATTTTTGATTTTATTTCAAAATTAATCATATATTTCT
The DNA here is from genome assembly GCF_037132775.1 of Psychrilyobacter sp. Taxonomy (GTDB): domain Bacteria; phylum Fusobacteriota; class Fusobacteriia; order Fusobacteriales; family Fusobacteriaceae; genus Psychrilyobacter. Next base: position 30,895 of record NZ_JBAHZY010000067.1, on the reverse strand, counting down.
ATTTAAAGTAAACCTAATTAGAAGTTAATATGAGCCAGAGAAGTTTCTCTGGCTCTAAATTTATAATTTTATCATCATAATTATATAAATAATGGAACTAATACTAATGAAACTATAGACATAAGTTTAACCAGTATATTCAATGATGGTCCAGAAGTATCTTTAAATGGATCTCCTACTGTATCTCCTACTACTGCCGCTTTATGTCTGTCAGATCCTTTTCCATCTCCTTTATACCCTGCTTCTATCTGCTTTTTAGCATTATCCCAAGCTCCACCGGCGTTTGCCATCATGATAGCCATTAATATCCCTGTTACAAGTGCTCCTGCTAATAATCCACCCAGTGCTTCTACAGACCATAATCCCACAACTACTGGTGCTAATATTGCTAATAATCCCGGTATAACCATTTCTCTTAGCGATGATCTTGTAGAAATATCTATACATCTTTTATGATCAGGTTTTTCTGTATAATCCATAATTCCTGGATGTTCTCTAAATTGTCTTCTAACCTCTTCTACCATTTCCATGGCTGCTTTCCCTACCGCTGTCATCGTTAAGGCTGAGAATAGAAATGTAAGCATTCCACCAATGAATAACCCTGCCATTACTTTAGGATTAGTTACATCGATTACCAGTGCTCTTCCTGTTAAAGATTCTATGGACTGCTTATATGCTGCAAACAGCGATAGTGCGGTAAGTGCTGCTGATCCAATGGCAAAACCTTTTCCTACTGCTGCAGTAGAGTTCCCTACTGCATCCAGTCTGTCTGTACAAGCTCTTACCTCTTCTGGCATGTTACACATCTCCGCTATTCCACCTGCATTATCTGCTACTGGTCCATATGCATCTACTGCTACTATCATACCTGTAGTTGACAACATTCCCACTGCTGCAATGGCTATTCCATATATTCCTGCAAAGTTAAACGCTGCCAAGATAGCTATTACTATTACTATTATTGGTGCTACAGTAGATTCCATTCCCACCGCTAATCCCTCTATTATTGTAGTTGCCGGTCCTGTTTTGGCTGCATCTGAAATCCTGTTTACTGATCTTTTACCTGTATCGGTATATAAACCTGTAAAATAAGCTATAACTAATCCTGCTAATAATCCTGCTACAATAGCATAGAATATACCCATTGGAACTTCTAAATATTTTATAACTCCAAAAGCTCCTACAAGAGCTAAAACACCAGATATTCTAGTAGCATTTTCCAGCTTGTGATAAACCTCATCCGGATCATCTGTCTTCACCGTAAATGTTCCAATTATAGATGCTATTATCCCTACAAATGCTATTAAAATTGGTAATATGATAAGCGCTGTTCTCTGTCCCGGCATAAGTCCGGAAAGTGTAGCTCCCAGTGCCATGGCAGCTATCATCGAACCTACATATGATTCAAATAAATCGGCTCCCATTCCTGCTACGTCTCCTACATTATCTCCTACATTATCTGCAATAGTCGCCGGATTTCTCGGATCATCTTCAGGTATTCCTATTTCGATCTTTCCTACCAGGTCGGCACCTACATCGGCTGCCTTGGTATAAATTCCTCCACCTACTCTGGCAAATAAAGCTATAGATGAAGCACCCATTCCAAATCCTGTTATAATTTCCATATCTCCATCAGACAGTATAGTTAGTACTGATATTCCTATAAGACCTAGCCCTACTACTGCTAAACCCATTACAGCTCCACCGGCAAAAGCTACATCTAACGCTTTAGATAGTCCGCCGTCTCTGGCAGCTATAGCTGTTCTTCCATTAGCTTTGGTAGCTATTCTCATTCCTATATTTCCAGCAACCCCTGATGTAATTGCTCCTAATATAAAAGTAAGTGCCACATATGGGCTTAAAAATATTCCTAATAAAATTGAAACTCCTAAAACAAACCATACCAATACCTTGTATTGAGCATGTAAAAATGCCATGGCACCTTCTCTAATTGCTTCTGTTATCTCTTCGACCTTAACATCATTAATCTCATATTTATTTACTTTTGTAGCGTAAAAATATGAAGCTATCAATGCTAATAGCCCACCAACTATTCCCAATAACAATAAATTAACCATAATCATTTTCCCCCTATAAATTTTTGTTCCACCTAAGGTGTCCTTTGAAGCTCATAGCGTAATTTAAGTAATGACCTACAGGCATAATTTCGTGCACTCTAAGTATAGTTTATATTTTCACTTTTTCAAAATATTTTATTTTAAAGTTTTAGTAATCTGACCATCTTTTACCTTCCATACTATATTTTTTCGTAATAATAGAACTTCCACTATTATACGGCTTTAATATTAAGTCTAATGATTCATCCTGAACCCTAATAACTGATTCTATTCCTGATGCAAAGAACTTATCGTAATAAACAACTCCATTATATGCAACCTCTTTACCATCTTGATTTCTACTTCCCCCGATTTTTAAATAATGACTTTCTTTATCTTTATACACCGATTGAGCCTTAGAACCTAATCTATCATATATTTCTTTTGCTGATATCAATATTGCATCATTACTTGTAGAATCTAATACCATTTTTTCAAATAAAATAATATTTCCTACCATTCTTGCTGCTCCTAGTACTGCTATGGTTTTTGAATCCTTTGCTTTGGCTAATTGTCCCTTTAATTTAGGAGCTAGAGTCGTAGCCAATATACTTATTATCGCTATTACTACTAGAAGTTTTATCAATGTAAATCCTTTTTCTCTCTCTTTCATTTCTCCCTCTCCCTGTGTTTTAAATTTTGTTTATACTATGCTATAACATTTAAAAATATAACATTTTTTATATCTTTTTGCATCTTTTTAAGTTGGATTTTATATTTATTTAAGAATAATATCTATTTAAAAATAAAATAACACTAAAAAATCAACCAAAATGGTTGATTTTTTAGTGTTATTTTATCATATATTTTTTAAAGCCATCACTATACGCTTCAGACATATCAGCTTTCACTATCATTACCTCTAAATCATCCGTATTGTTGACATAATTTATCACATCTTCCATGGGCATAGAAAAAAAAGCTGTAGAATACATATCAGCAAAGAAACTATCTTCTCCAATAACCACTACCATCTTTCTGTCCCCTACAGGATATCCAGTTTTTCTGTCTATAAGATGATGGTATTTTTTACTATCTATCTCCACATAGATCTGATAATCTCCAGATACTCCCATGGACTTATCGTTTACTCCAACAATGTGATATACCTTAGAAGGATCTTCTGGATTTTGTAACCCCACCTTCCAAGACACTCCTCCTGGTTTTGTATTCAAAGTTTCAATACTCGATATAGCACTTATAAAGGCATGTTCCACTCCATTTTCTGCCAATATAATCTTAGCTCTATGGATAGCATATCCCTTTAAAAATGATCCTGTATCTATTTCATTTTTAGAAGTTTTCAGCCTTATTTTATTCCCTATAATTTCCAAATTACTATAATCTACCATTCTCATAGCTTTTTCTAACTCGTCTTTTTTAGGGATCTTTATCTTATCAGATTCATTGAAGAATCCCCAGACCTTCATCAATGGAGTTATAGTGATATCGTACTTGGTTTTACTCAGATTATAGGTTTGTTCTACACTTAGAAATAGATATAAACCTTCACTATCTAATTCAAAAAATTTCCCTGGGTTATGATTCAATTTATAGATCAGACTATCCTCTTTATGAGTATTAAATTTATCATCTACCCTTTCAATCTCCTCAAAAGCTAGATCCATTGCTTTTTTAGTTGTTTTAGGATTTTCAGAATAAACTACCATATCTATCATTGTTCCAAAGGCAAATTTTCTCTCCACTATTTTTTTCTTTTCTTTTTTTCCACATCCAATTAGGAGTAGCAAGATAAAAATCAATAGAATTTTTTTCATATTATCCCTCTGTCTTTACTCTCACTAATTCTACTTTTCCTTCTAATACTTCTCTGCTTGCTATTTCTACTAGAGTATCTATTTTTCTTACTTTTATTAAAGGTGCTTCTCCACCTACTAACTGACCATATCTTTTACCTAGACTCATTGCTAATTTATATTTATTAGGTATTTTTTCTAATAATTCATCATAAGTTACTTCTTTTTTCATTTTTATCCCTCCATCTTAGTTGCTTTCTTTTCTTATTATTTCTATCAATTCCGATACAGATCTATCCACAGTTTCATTGACTATCACATGATCATATTCATCTTCAAAAGCCATCTCTTTCAGTGAGTTTTTTAACCTTAGTTGCACTGTTTCTTCAGGTTCAGTACCCCTTCCACGAAGTCTTTCCTCTAATATTTTTTCTGTAGGAGCTTTAAAGAAAATTAAACACGTATCTTTAAATTTTTTTTTGATTTGAATTCCACCTTGGACGTCTATCTCTAAGATTACATTTTCTCCACGACTTAATCTAGATTCTGCTTCAGATTTTAACGTCCCATAATAATTCCCATGTACATTGGCATACTCTAAAAATTCATCTTTTTCTATTCTTTTTTCAAATTCTTTCAAAGTTAAAAAATAATATTCCCTGCCATTTTCTTCCCCTTCTCTAGGAGATCTGGTAGTCGCTGATGTAGCTAAGTTAATATTTAGCTCTCTACGAACTTGTTTACATATCGTTGATTTCCCTGCTCCACTTGGCCCGGACACAACAAATAATCTTCCTCTTCCCATGTTTTTTCTCCTTTATTTACCCTTTCTTGCCTATCGGCCTCTCTCTCAATTGGGAGAAAAAAGCAAAAATATTTTCTACTATAGTTTCTCCTTTACAAGGAGAAACCATAGGAAGGAAGAGGGGGCATTTTTATAGTAAAATAGGCGACTAAGTCGCCTACCTTTTAATTTTTTTCTACAATCTTTATGTCTAAATCTTCGTATTCTTCAAATCCTGTACCTGCCGGGATTCTCTTACCTATAATTACGTTTTCCTTCAATCCTTCTAAGTAATCTACCTTACCTTCAATTGCTGCATTTGAAAGTACCTTAGTAGTTTCTTGGAATGATGCTGCTGAGATGAAACTATCAGTATTTACCGCAGCCTTGGTAATCCCCTGGATTACGCATCTATATTCTAGCTCTTTTTTCCCAGCTTTTCTAAGTTCTTTATTCTCAAGGTCTGCAACTCTCTTTTCAATAACTTCTTCCTCTAAAAATAATGATCCTCCAGCTTTTAATATTATTACCTTCTTAAACATCTGTTTAACAATAATCTCGATATGCTTATCATTTACCGAAACTCCCTGATCTCTATATACTTGTTGCACAGATTCTAGGATAAATTGTTCTGCTTCTACTAAACCTTTGATTTCAAGTACATCATGTGGTGAAATAACACCTTCAATCAACTTATCTCCAGCTTTTACTATCATTCCATCGGTAACAATTAAATGTTCTCCCATTGGAATCAAGTATTCTTTAACTATCTCAGAATCATCTATAGATCTTACTAAAAGTATTCTCTGACCTTTCTTCTTCTTTCCAGTAACTTCTACCTTACCATCAATTTGAGTTAAGATAGCTTTACCTTTAGGATTTCTAGCCTCGAATAATTCTTGTACTCTTGGAAGACCACCAGTGATGTCTTTTGTTCCTGATGTTTCTGGGATGATCTTAGATATGATGTCTCCTTCACATACTTTATCTCCCTCTTTCATCAACAAATATGCTCCATATGGAATTATATATTCTGCAACTTTTTCATCCTCAGAATTAAATATAATAACTCTTGGGTTGACATCTCCAGTTTCTACTGGTTTGATTGCAAGATGTTCAGTAACATCATATTTATCATCGTATATTTCTTTGATGAATAGTTCTCTATATTCAATTCTACCAGCTTTTTCAGCGATAATAGGGATATTGTATGGGTCAAATTTCACCAGTATATCTCCATCTTTTACAGTTTGTCCTTCCTCTACTTTTAGGATTGAACCAGTTGTTACTGTATATTCATATGTTCCAACGATTATTTTTGAACCTTGAGAAACTACTTGTAATTCATTAGTTTCTTTATTCAATAAAGTTCTAATCTCTTGGAATTCTACCACTCCATCATTTTCTGTTTTAATAGTATTTTGAGCGATCGATGTCGATGCAACTCCTCCTGTATGGAAGGTTCTCATTGTAAGTTGTGTACCAGGTTCTCCGATAGATTGGGCTGCGATTACTCCGACAGCTTCTCCTAATAGAATATCTCTATGATTAGATAAATCTCTACCATAACACTTTCTACAAACTCCCTTTTCAAGAGCACACGTCAACGGAGATCTGATCTTAACCGATCTAACACCTTTATCTATGATATCTTGTGCTACTACTTCATCCATCATTGTACCTCTAGGGTATAATAATTCCTCATTATGATAAAGGTCTATTGCTATTACTCTACCTAAAATTCTTTCATGTAGATATTCAATGATCTTACCTTCTGAAATCAGATTGGCAACTTCGATGTTTTCATAAGTTTCACAGTCATCTTTATTTACAATAACTTCATGTGATATATCTACTAATCTTCTCGTTAAGTAACCTGAGTCAGCTGTTCTTAGAGCCGTATCTGCTAGTCCTTTTCTTGCTCCATGTGATGACATGAAGAATTCCATTACTGTCAGTCCTTCTCTAAAGTTGGCTTTGATAGGTACTTCGATGATCTTACCAGTTGTATCAGCCATAAGTCCTCTCATGGCAGCTAGTTGTCTCATCTGTGCGATGGAACCTCTGGCACCTGAGTTGGCCATCATGTTTACCGGATTAAAGTCATCTAGTCCTTTCATCATATCTGTAGTTACATTTTCAGTAGCCTGTGACCAGATTGCAACTGTTCTTCTGTATCTTTCTTCGTTGATGATCTCACCAGCTTTATAAGCTATATTAATTTTAGCTACATCTTCATCTGCTTTTGCTAAGATTTCTTTTTTAGTTTCAGGAATAGTCATATCTTCTATTCCTACAGTTATTCCTGCCAAACATGCATAATGGAAACCAAAGTCTTTGATATCATTGATTAACTTAGCTGTGATAGTAAATCCTTGAGTTTTAAATAGATCTGTGATTAAATCTTTTAACTGCCCTTTACCAAACGTCACGTCATATCTCTTAACTTCGACTGGTAATAGTGCGTTGAATAAAAGTCTTCCTACAGTTGTAGTTACCATCTTTTGATTTTCATATTCACCCATTCTTACGTTAATGATCGCGTGTGTTTCAACGATATCAGTTTGGTAAGCTGTGATAGCTTGGTTTTTATTTGAGAAGTTCATGCCTTCTCCTTTAGCTCCAGGTTTTTCCTTTGTCATATAGAAACAACCCATTACCATATCTTGAGATGGTACAGCTATAGGTTCACCATTTGATAGTGCTATAATATTATTTGAAGCCATCATAAGAGTTTTCGCTTCCATGATAGATTCAGGTGATAATACTAAATGTACTGCCATTTGGTCTCCATCGAAGTCGGCGTTGAATGCTGCACATGACAATGGATGTAATCTGATTGCTTTACCTTCAATTAATACTGGTTGGAAAGCTTGGATAGATAATCTATGTAGTGTAGGGGCTCTGTTTAATAATACCGGATGATCAGCGATTACATCTTCAATTACTTCCCATACACAATCATCGGCGTCTTCTACTAATTTCTTAGCAGTCTTAATAGTTCCAGCGATCTCTCTCTTTACTAATTCTCTCATGATAAATGGCTTGTATAATTCTAATGCCATTTTCTTAGGAATTCCACATTCGTGCATTTTTAATGTTGGTCCTACTACGATTACCGATCTTGCTGAGTAATCCACACGTTTTCCTAATAAGTTTTGTCTAAATCTTCCTTGCTTACCTTTAAGCATATCTGATAATGACTTTAATTCTCTATTATTTTGAGCTACTACTGGTTTACCTCTTCTACCATTGTCAATAAGGGCATCTACAGCTTCTTGTAGCATTCTTTTTTCATTTTTTACTACGATCTCAGGTGCACCAATGTCTAATAACTTCTTTAATCTGTTATTTCTATTGATTACTCTTCTATACAGATCATTTAAGTCTGAAGTAGCAAATCTTCCACCATCTAATTGTACCATTGGTCTAAGATCAGCAGGAATGATAGGAACACTCTTAAGTATCATCCAAGCAGGGCTATTTTGAGAAGATAAGAGATCTCTTACAACTTTTAATCTCTTTACTAATTTCTTTCTTTTTTGAGCAGAAGTAACCTCTTCAAAATCTTTCTCTAACTCTTTAGATAATTTTTTAAGATCTATTCTTTCCAATAATTTTAATATACCTTCAGCACCCATCCTAGCTTCAAAAGCTTTTCCATGCTGCTGTCTGAACAACTTATATTCTCTCTCAGTTAATATTTTTCCGATTTCTAAACCAGTATCAGCAGGGCTTAATACTAAGTATCTAGCAAAATAAAGCACTGACTCTAATTCTTTTGGAGATATACCGATTAAAAGAGCCATCTTGTTAGGCGTTCCCTTAGAGTACCAGATATGTGCTACCGGTGCTGCTAATTGGATGTGTCCCATTCTTTCTCTTCTTACCTTTGATTTAGTTACTTCAACACCACACTTTTCACATACAAGACCTTTGTATCTCATTCTTTTATATTTCCCACAAGCACATTCCCAGTCTTTTGTTGGTCCGAATATTCTTTCACAGAATAAACCATCAAATTCAGGATTTAATGTTCTATAGTTTATTGTTTCTGGTTTTGTTACCTCTCCATATGACCACTCTTGGATCTTATCTGGAGAGGCAAGTTTAATTCTAATTTTTGCGAAGTCTTTTATTCCCATACTATTAAATAGCCTCCTTAATTAAATCTTTTCAAAAATAAGCTTTTTAAGGGCAGGTTTAGCAGGGAAAGTGTCTCTTTCTCTGCTATATTCTGTCTTTTATAACCCTATCTATAATCTCAAACTCTTGGTTTGATTAATCTTCTTCTTTTAAGTCAGCTAATGAGAATTCAGTTATGATCTCCTCTTTTACTAAGTCACTTGAAACATCTATTACTTCACCTTCAGTATCAAATAATTCAATATCCAATGCTAAAGCTTGGAATTCTTTTAATAATACTTTAAATGATTCTGGTAAACTTGGTTCTGGCATTTCTTCACCTTTAACTATAGCTTCATAAGTCTTAGTTCTACCCATAACGTCATCTGATTTAACCGTTAACATCTCTTGTAAGATACTAGAAGCTCCATATGCTTCAAGTGCCCAAACTTCCATCTCTCCTAATCTTTGTCCACCAAATTGTGCTTTTCCACCTAATGGCTGCTGAGTTACAAGTGAGTATGGTCCGATTGCTCTAGCATGCATCTTATCTTCAACTAAATGATGAAGTTTAAGGATATACATACGTCCAACAGTTACTGGATTATCAAATGGCTGTCCTGTTCTACCATCTATTAGGTTTACCTTACCAGATCTATCGAAACCAGCTTCCTCTAGATACTTCTTTATAGTTGCTTCATGTCCACCTGACTCTTTGTTTCCACTATCAAATACTGGAGTTTCGATGTAAACACCGTCGTCTCCGTCTTCATCCTTCATAAATCCAAGGGCTAGTCCTAAATGCACCTCTAGTACTTGCCCGATATTCATCCGTGATGGTACTCCTAATGGATTAAGTACAATATCAACATGTGTTCCATCTTCTAAGAATGGCATATCTTCGGCAGGTAATACTCTCGAGATTACCCCTTTATTCCCATGACGTCCAGAGATCTTATCACCTACGTTTATCTTTCTTTTTTCAGCGACAAATATTCTGATAGAACTATTGATCCCAGCTTTTAATTCGTCTCCATTTTCTCTAGCTAATTCTAAGATTTCTACTACTGTACCCTTAGAACCGTGAGGCATCTTAAGTGATGTATCTCTTACGTCTCTGGCTTTTTCTCCAAAGATAGCTCTTAATAATTTCTCTTCTGCAGGTGGTTCAGTCTCTCCTTTTGGAGTAGTTTTTCCTACCAAGATATCTCCTGGTCCTACTTTTGCTCCTACTCTTATGATTCCTCTTTCATCTAGGTTTCTAAGAGCTTCTTCTCCTACATTAGGGATCTCTCTAGTTATCTCTTCATCTCCTAACTTAGTAGATCTAGCATCTACTTCATACTCTTCTATATGAAGTGAAGTAAATACATCTTCTTTTCTAAGCCTATCAGATATCAAGATTCCATCCTCGAAGTTATATCCTTCCCAAGGCATGAATGCCATTAGGATATTTCTTCCAAGTGCTAAGTCTCCACCCTTTGTAGATGGTCCATCTGCTAAGATAGTCCCTACTTCTACTTTTTGACCCATGTCTACTAATGGTGTTTGATGTAAGCACATAGCTTGGTTAGATCTTTCGAAGTTTAACATTTTATATAAATGATCTTTACTACCATTTTTTGTTTTTTCAGTTATCACTATTTTACTGGCATCTAAAGTAGTTACTACACCAGTTGTTCTAGAAACAACAACTGCTCCTGAATCTATTGCTACCTTTCTCTCAAGACCAGTTCCAACAAATGGAGCTTCCCCTCTAAGTAAAGGCACCGCTTGTCTTTGCATGTTTGATCCCATTAATGCTCTATTAGCGTCATCATGCTCTAAGAAAGGAATTAATCCAGCTGATACAGATACTACTTGTTTAGGAGATACATCTATATAATCTATCTTCTTACCGTTTACCCATACAACTTCATGTCCAAATCTACATAATCCTTTACCAGTGATTTCATTTGTTTCTTCATTCATTACAGTATCAGCTTGGGCGATAAATAATCCATCTTCCTCATCTGCTGCTAAATATCTTATATCTTCAAAGTTAGCTATTCCATCTGTTACTTTTACATATGGAGTTTCCATAAATCCATACTTATTTACCCTAGCATAGGTTGCTAAAGATCCTATAAGTCCGATATTTGGTCCCTCTGGAGTTTCTATTGGACAAATTCTTCCATAGTGTGAATCATGTACATCTCTAACCTCAAACCCTGCTCTTTCTCTAGAAAGTCCTCCAGGTCCTAGTGCAGATATTCTTCTCTTATGAGTTAATTCTGCTAGTGGATTCGATTGGTCCATGAATTGTGATAATTGACCTGATCCGAAAAAATCTAAGATAAGTGCATTAAGTGGTCTAGTATTTAATAATGATTGTGGTGTAAGTGCAGATGCATCTTGTACAGTCATTTTTTCCTTTACCATCTTATTCATCTTAGCTAAACCTGATCTGATTTGCATATGAAGTAGTTCTCCTACTCCTCTTACCCTTCTGTTGGAAAGATTATCTATATCATCTGTATGTCCTTCTCCGCCATATAATCCTATTGCATATCTAATAGTAGCCATTACATCTTCCTTAGTTAATACAACTATGTCTTCTGCAACATCTAGTTTTAATCTTTTGTTCATCTTGTATCTTCCAACTGAAGCAAAGTCGTATCTTTGAGGGTTGAAGAACATTTGTCTGATAAGAGATCTCGCTGAATCTACAGTTACCATATCTCCTGGTCTTAACTTTTTAAATACTTCCATTACAGCATCATCTGAATTTTTAGTTGTATCATCTAATAATGAATTAGCTAACACCTTATCTTCAGGTTTAACTTCCCAATAAGTAAGCGTTTCTAATTTTTCATCTATGATTTTTTCCACTGTCATCTCATCTATAACACTTTCCGCTTCTAAGATGATCTCTCCAGTTTCTTCATCATAAACATCTTTCTTTATGAAACTTCCCTCTATCTTAGTTCTAAGAACAGATAATAATTCATCTCTGTTGCTGTATTTTTCATAATATTCTGTAAGATCTTTTACTCTAGTTTCTAATAGATCATCCATTATCTCTGCATTTGTCTCATAGAAATCTACTGCCTTTAAAAATACAGGTGCTAATACTTTTTTCTTTCTGTCTATCTTTACGTTTAAATAGTCATTTTTGTCAGTTTCAAATTCTAGCCAAGTTCCCTTGTATGGAATTATCTTGCCGGTAAACATATCTTTAGCTGTCTGGACATTTACTTCCTTAGTAAAAGATACCCCTGGTGATCTATGTAGTTGTGAAACGACTACTCTTTCTGCTCCATTTATTATGAATGTAGCATACTCAGTCATTCTCGGAATCTCTCCAAAATAAACTAAACTCTCTTGTATCTCGTTTCCAGCTTTTTTATTTTCCAATCTAAGTCTGACTTTTAAAGAAGATGAAAAAGTCTTCCCTCTCTTTTTACACTCTAATTCGTCATTTAGTGGAGGTTCATTTTCATGTAACTCATACCCTACATAATCTAATTTAATGTCACCATTAGAAGATTCTATTGGAAATATTTCCTTAAAGGCCGACTCTAATCCCTTGTTCTCTCTTGACGTAGGATCTTTTTTAGCTTGTAAAAAGTCCTCATACGAGTTTAATTGGAATTCTAAGAAATGAGGCATTGTACCCCTCTCTTTTATCCTTCCAAAACTAGTTCTTTTAATTAGCTTGGTCATCAATTCACGCTCCTTATCTTTATATCATTGAAAATTAATAGTTAATATCTTAGGCTGATCCACCACTGTCTAGCAATCGTTACCCAATATATGAACTATTAATCTTTGATAAATTTATTTTATATTTCGCTTACTTTTTTCAATGATTAAATAGGGCACTCTAAGCTAAAAGAGTGCCCTATTTTATTCAATTAGTCAATTTTGGACTTAGAGAGTTAATTACTTAACTTCTACTGTAGCTCCAGCTGCTTCTAATTTAGCTGCAACTTCAGCCGCTTCATCTTTAGAAACTCCTTCTTTAACTTTTCCACCTTCAGTTTCTGCTAAACCTTTAGCTTCTTTAAGACCTAATCCAGTGATAGTTCTTAATTCTTTGATTACAGCTATTTTCTTAGCTCCTGGAGACATGATTATTACATCAAATTCAGTTTGCTCTTCTACTGGTGCTGCTCCTGCTGCTACTGCTACTGGTGCTGCTGCTGTTACTCCAAAGTGATTTTCTAATGCTTCAACTACTTCTTTTAATTCTAATACAGTCATTGCTTCTAAATCAGCGATGAAAGTTTCTTGGTTAAATGCCATTTTTATGTTCCTCCTAATTTTTATTTGGTAAGCTCAAAGCCACACCTTAATATTCTTAATTTATTTTGATCTAACGATCATATTTAAAAGTAGAGAATTACGCCTCTTCTTTTTGATCAGCGATAGCTACGATACCGTATGCTAACTTTCTGATTGGTCCTAACATTCCATTTAATATCATAGATAATAATGCATCTCTTGATGGTAAAGTTGCTAATGCTTCTATTTCAGAAACTTCAACTCTTTTCCCTTCTGAGTAACCACCTTTGATATTAAATAAATCTTTTTTATCTTTACCAAATTCGTAAACCACTTTAGCTGGTGCTACTGCATCTTCATATCCAAACGCAAATGCTGTAGTTCCTTCTAAAAGATCATCAAATGAATCCGTTACACCTGCCTCAGTTAAAGCTATTTTAAACAATCTATTCTTAGCTACTAAGTATTCAGATCCAGATTCTCTTAATTGTTTCTTAACTTCAGTATCATCTTTTGCATTGATACCTTGATAATCAACAAATACGATTGTTTTAGCGGCTTTAATTTTTTGAGCTAATTCTGCTACTACTAATTTTTTCGCTTCAATTGCCATTCTTCTAGTCACCTCCTCTTTAAATTAAAATGATCTCTGACTAAATGTTTAGTAAAGACAGAGATCATTTCTGATAGGTGAGGTTATAAGTTTTGTATTCAAAACTGTATAAACCTCGGTAGGATTTACGGTTTTCACCACCTACTGTCTTTAGTTCAATTTATAGTTTAAAAAAAGTTAAACTTTAATTAGTTAAGCTTCTAAATATTTAGAAACTAGGATAGGATCAATTTTTATTCCAGGTCCCATAGTTAATGATAAAGCTACAGTTCTAAGGTATATACCTTTAGCTGCTGATGGCTTTAATCTGTTGATTTCTGCCATGAACGCTTTGAAGTTATCTTCAATTTGCTCAGCTGTGAAATCTACTTTTCCAATTCCTACATGAATAGATCCTAATTTATCTACTCTGAATGCAAGTTTTCCTCTTTTGAACTCAGATACTGCTTGTTCTACGTTAGTAGTTACAGTTCCTGATTTAGGATTAGGCATTAAACCTTTAGTTCCTAAAGTTCTACCTAATTTTCCTAACTTAGGCATCATATCTGGTGTAGCGATTACTACATCAAAATCAAACCAACCTTTTTGGATTTGTTCAATATATTCTTCTGCTCCTGCATAGTCTGCTCCTGCATCTAATGCTTTTTGCACGTTTTCACCTTGAGTGATTACTAATACTTTAGTTGTCTTACCAGAACCATGAGGTAATACTACAGTTCCTCTTACTTGTTGATCAGCATGTCTAGGATCTACTCCTAATCTTAGTGCAACTTCAATAGTTTCTACGAAGTTTGCAGTTTTAGTTTTTGCAACTAATTCTAATGCATCTTTAATTTCATATAATTTACCAGCCTCTACTAATTTAGCAGCTTCTACGTATTTTTTAGCTTTTTTATTTGCCATTATTACTTTTCCTCCTTATGTGGCTTAAGCGAACTCATGTCCTACCACTTAATTATCAACAATGTGATATATATTGAAATTTTTAAATTAACCTTCTATTTTGATTCCCATTGATCTTGCAGATCCAGCAATGATACTCATAGCTGCTTCTAATGATCCAGCATTTAAGTCTACCATTTTTGTTTCAGCAATCTCTTGGATTTGTGCTCTAGTTACTGTTCCAGCAACGTCAGTTTTTGAATTTGCTGCTGCTGATTTGATTCCAGTTGCTTTCTTTAATAAATCTGATGCAGGTGGAGTTTTTAATACAAATGTGAAAGATCTATCAGAATATACTTTGATCTCTACTGGTATTATGAATCCCATCTTATCGTTAGTCTTTGAATTGAATGCTTTACAGAATTCCATGATGTTTACACCATGTTGACCTAATGCTGGTCCAACTGGTGGTGCTGGGTTTGCTTTCCCTGCTTGTAATTGTAATTTAATTAATCCGATTACGTCTTTTGCCATTTTTGTTACCTCCATAATTTCCTTGTGGTTTTAATGATTTACTCTCCCACCTTTGAAAAGATCTAGTTACTCTATGAAATTAAGTCATTACTTTCTTAACTTCGTTAACCCCAATCTCTACAGGAGTCATTCTACCAAACATATCTATCATTATTTTTACTTTCCCATGTTCTAAGTCAATTTTATTAACTTCACCAACACTTCCAGCAAAACCGCCCTCAAGCAGCTCTACCATATCCCCAACTTTGAAATCTAATATAATTTCTTCCTTAGGTTCAGGTTTTTCTTCTCCTTCTTCTCCTAAGAATCTAAGGATACTTATTACTTCATCATCTTCCATAGGGATAGGATCAGATCCAATACCAACAAATCCTGTTACACCGTTAGTGTTTCTGATTACATACCATGCATCAGAATCAACACTGTACCATATACCATCATTCGTTTCTTCTCTTACTGCTTCCATTTCTATCATTACGTAACCTGGAAATAATTTTCTAAAAACGATTTTTTCTTTACCATTTTTAACTTCTTTTATCTCTTCTTCAGGAACTACAATTCTAAAAACTTTATCTGTTAATTCAAGTGTCTGAATTCTCTTTTCTAAGTCAGCTTTCACTTTTTTTTCATAACTGGAATACGTATGAATCATATACCATTTTTTTTCTATTGTTCTTTCCATAAATTACCCTCCAAAAAAGGTACCCATCATCTCAAGTATCCTCGAAGCTATCACATCAAAAATACCAACATAGATACTTACTGCGACACTCATAGCTGCAACAAGTAATGTTGCCTTAACAGTTTCATCTTTGCTAGGCCATACAACTTTCTTATATTCAGTTTTAACATTCTGTAACAAAGTATTCATATTAACCACCCTAAAGTATAAAATGGCAGTCCAGTAGGGACTCGAACCCTAAACCCACGGTGTTGGAGACCGTTACTCTACCAATTGAGCCACTGAACTGCATGTTGTTAAGCTACGTTTTCCCAAGAATTACTTCTTAGTTTCTTTATGTACAGTTACTTTTTTATCCCACTTACAGAATTTTTTCAATTCAATTCTACCATCCGTGTTTTTTTTGTTTTTAGAAGTACTATAGTTTCTTCTCTTACATTCAGTACATTCCATTAAAATGTTTACTCTCATTTCTTTACACCTCCACTCATCATATCGGAATTGCTATCCTCCCACAATCTCAATTGTGGTACATGAGCCAAAAATTCGCTCACAAACATAGATTATGATATCATACATAGTAGAAAAAGTCAATATTTTCCAAAGTTTTTTATATCTTTTTTGTATTATTTATCCTATCTTTAACTCTCCCTACAAAACCCGCGTTTCCCCGTGGTTTCTTATACACTTTTAGCCTCAAAAAATTAAAAGAACCCTTGAAAAAATCAAGGGTTCGGAGAGAGTTATAAAAAAATTTCTACTTTCCATGTAAATATATTACCATTTTTATCTTTAAACTCCATTAGAATGAAATTAATATTTTATCGAGATTAAATTAAGACATTATTAGAAGAAATTATATCCTAAAGTCAGTGATACCATTTCTACATTATCTTTTCCACTGGGATTATTTTTCACTTCAGAAATCGAATAAAGAAGTTCTCCTTGGAAAGAATTTAAGAATTCTACTCCTACTCCCACAGCTCCATAGGCACCACCATCAGCTTCAGATTTTCCATTATAATCCGTATTATCATTTACTACAAAAATTTTTCCTAATCTAGCCACCATATAAGGTTTTATAGCTATCGGTATAATATTAAATTTTGCAAATACATATACAGGAGCCAGATCATATCCAATATTTTTCTGGACTGAGGAATTGTCATATTTTAAATTCCCATTATAAGTTACGCCTGCTCCTAGATCTACGAAACCCAAGAATCCCTGACTAAGTTCTAATCCGACATTATAGCCTGGGTCTTCCATCTGTTTGCTTCCTGTTCCATGAATAGCCCCACCTTTTACCCACAAGTCTAGAGCTAAGGTATTCAACGACATTACAGTAAACATCAATACAACTAAAATTCTTTTCATAATCACTTCCTCCCTTATTACTTTTCCTTTCAATGGTTTCCCTTCGTTAAGGAAACCATTGCCAAAATATCTAGCTATAGTTTTCTTTATATGAAGAGAAAACGACAACAAAGAAAGAGTCTATTTCACTACTATATTTACTATTCTTCCTGGAACAACGATCTTTTTCACTATAGTTTTCCCTCCTATAAACTTAACTACATTAGGAGCCATCAAAGCCAAAGCTTCCAATTCTTCCTTTGTAATAGATCTAGAAACATCTAAAGTTGCTCTCAATTTACCGTTTACCTGCACACCAATTTGTACATCATCAGAGATAGTTAACTCTTCCACATGAGTAGGCCAAGTCATCTCGAATAAATGCCCTGTTTCTCCTAACACTGTCCATAATTCATCGGTAATATGAGGAACAAACGGTGACAACATAATTATCATAGTTCTTACAGTTTCAGTAAACACCTTCTTAGATTCACTGGTTATTTCACCTTTTTCTAATATATTAGCCTTAAAATCCTGCAACTCGTTAATAAGTTCCATGTTAGCCGCAATAGATGTATTGAAGTGATAGTTATCCTCAATAGATGCTGTTACCTTCTTAATTGTTTGATGTAACTTTCTGATCACATTTTTATCGGCTTTAGAAACCGCCTCTAAATCTATACTGCCTGTTTCAAAATATTTTTTATTTTCTACAACCATTCTCCAGACTCTATTTAAGAATCTAGATGCCCCTGCCAATCCATTTTCATTCCATTCCAATTCTTTTTCTGGTGGTGCAGCAAACATTGTGAATAATCTAGCAGCATCTGCACCATATTCAGTAATCATATGTAATGGATCTACTCCATTGTTTTTAGATTTAGACATTTTTTCTACCTTCATAACTAACTCTTCACCTGTAGCTTTAGAATATGATTTTTCATTTTTTGTCTCTGTTTCATTTGGATATAGGTATTTCCCTGTACTCTTTTCATAGTATGACGGACCTAACACCATCCCTTGAGTTAGCAATCTCTTAAAAGGTTCATTTGTAGATAATAAGCCCATATCTCTAAGAACTTTATGGAAGAACCTAGAATACAATAGATGCATTACAGCATGCTCTACTCCTCCAATATATTGATCTACAGGAGACCAATTGTCTGCTATATCTTTATCAATAGGTAGATCTGTATTTTTTGGATCACAGTATCTTAAGTAGTACCAAGATGAATCCACAAAAGTATCCATTGTGTCTGTTTCCCTCTCAGCAGGTCCTCCACACGTTGGACAAGTTACATTTTTAAATTCTTCCGATGTCTCCAATGGATTTCCATTTCCTGAGAATTCAATATCCATAGGTAATTTAATAGGTAGATTTTCATCTGATTCCATTACTATTCCACATTTATCACAGTAGATAGCGGGAATAGGAGTTCCCCAATATCTTTGTCTAGATACTCCCCAATCTTTTAATCTATATTTTACTGTTCTTTCTCCAAATCCTAGTTCTTCTATATATTCCGCGACTTTAGTTAGAGCCTCTTTGGAAGATATACCATCGAATCTATCAGAATTTGTCATTATACCCTTTCCAATAAATGGGTTTTCCATATCTTGTACTTCTATTTTTATCTCTTTTTTAGTCTTCTTCTCTATAGGATTTATTACTACTCTCATAGGTAAATCATATTTTTTTGCAAAGGCAAAATCTCTTTCATCATGCGCAGGTACAGCCATAACAGCTCCTGTACCATAATTCATAAGCACATAATCAGCTATCCAAAGCTCTACTCTCTCACTGTTTATGGGATTGACCAAGTATCTACCTGTGAAAACTCCATTTTTTTCTTTCCCCTCTGCAGTCCTAGCTATCATATCTTCATTTTTCATAGCTTCTATAGCATCTTTGATTTCAGGTTTTTCTGATAAAATATCAGCCACCATTGGATGCTCTGGAGCTATCACGCAATATGTTACACCGAATACAGTGTCTATTCTTGTGGTAAACATTGGTAATTTTTCATCTGACCCTTCTAAATTAAAAGATATCTCAGTACCAAAAGATTTTCCTATCCAATTTTTTTGCATGGTAATTACCTTTTCCGGCCATCCTTCCTTAATTTCTTCGTGACCTTTTAATAATTCGTCTGCATATTTAGTTATTTTAAAGAACCATTGAGTTAACTCTTTTTGAATTACATCTGTATCTCCGTGTCTCCAACATTTACCATCTTCTACCTGTTCATTAGCTAATACTGTATCACATTTTGGACACCAGTTAACTGTAGATTTTTTTCTATATATTAGATCATTTTCATACATTTTTTTAAAGATCCACTGATTCCACTTATAATAATCTGGTTTATAAGAAGCTATCTCTCTATCCCAGTCATATGAAAATCCCAACATTTTTAACTGACCCTTCATATATTCTATATTTTTCACTGTCCACTCTGCTGGATGTGCACCATTTTGAATAGCTGCATTCTCTGCTGGCAACCCAAATGAATCCCACCCCATTGGATGAAGTACATTATAACCCTTCATAGTTTTATATCTGGCTATTACATCACCCATAGTATAGTTTCTTACATGTCCCATATGCAATTTCCCTGATGGGAAGGGTAGCATCTCTAGTACATAATAATTTTCTTTCCCCTCTACTTTATTCTTTGTTTCAAATATCTTTTTATCGTCCCATATCTTTTGCAAGTTTTTCTCAATTTCATTAAACATATATTCTCTCATCTACTACACTCCTACTCTATAATTTATTATATTTTTTTATTTATATCACAAAGGATTAAGGTAGGTATAAACCTAACTTAATCCTTTGTATGTATCCAACCACAGTTCACTTTTTCTTTTTATCCTTTGGATGGCATTATCCACTGCCTTTACTTTCTCATCCATTTTTACTGCAATTTCTTTATATGGATATCCTTTAACCATATATCTAAAAACGGAGGTTTCTAATGGACTCAACTTTCTCTCTAGGTAATTTTTTAATCCAGTCACCTGTTCCTTTGACAGAGCTAGTTCTTCTGGATTATACGATTGATAAGATTTTAATCCCCTAAAATATTCTATCTCCCTATTGGTTTCCTTATTTTCATTTTCTATACCAATAGATGTATTCAATGCCTTATTCTTATTAGAATTTGCTTTTTTAATAGCTGTAATTATCTGCCTTTTTACACAAATTGTGGCAAAAGTTTTAAAAGACGCCGCTTTGTCAGTGTCATACGCTCTAATAGCTTTTAATAGTCCAATCATGCCCTCTTGAATAAGATCATCTCTTTCAGCACCTAGTAAAAAATAGTTCTTGGCATTCATCATAACAAAACCTTTATAGTTTTCTACAACTAACCCTACAGCTTCTTCATTCCCACTTTTCGCTTCCTCTAATATTTCTTCAGTAACTTCAAATCTCGCTCGCTCTCTCAAAATTTTTACCCCCGTTAAAACCCTATTAAAGACAACTTTCTATTAAAATTATTATCGATTTTTTGATATTTCCGACAGTAGAATCCCACCTGCAACCGATACATTCAATGAATTTATCTTACCTTTCATAGGTATTTTTATTAAAATATCACAATGTTCCCTTACCTTTTTCCTTATTCCAAACCCTTCACTACCTAAAACTAAAGCTGTTTTAGCAGGATAATTTTCTTCGTGATAATATTTTTTTGCACTCCCTTCTGCACCATAGATCCAGAAATCGTACTTTTTTAATTCATCGATTGTTTCAGCTATGTTTTTCACTTTGATAATACTTACATGTTCTATAGCTCCTGTAGATGTTTTTACTACAGTTTCATTTATTTTCACCGAGTTTCTCTCTGGTATTATTATTCCTTTAACACCAAAAATCTCTGCACTTCTAATCAATGCTCCAAAGTTTCTAGGATCCTGTACTCCATCTAAAATAAGTACTGTGGATTTTTCTTCCTTTACAGCGCTTTCTAAAAATTCTTTAAAAGTTATATAGTAATCGTAGTCACTTATATAAGCTACTACCCCTTGGGAGTTTTCAATTTTTTTTTTACCTTCCTTAACAATTATGTTTTTTTTACTGGCTTTAGTTTTTAATTTAGCCACCTGTTCAGGTCTTACACCTGTAAATATCTCTATATATTCTATATTTACATTAGATTCTATCGCTTCATTTACAGCATTGATCCCTATTATTTTTTCCATTATTACATCTCCACCTTAATCCTTTCTATATCTGCACCTATCTTTTGTAATTTTTTCTCTATCTCTTCATACCCTCTATCTACATGGTATATTCTGGTTACTATAGTTTCACCTTTGGCTTTTAACCCTGCCATAATAAGTGTTGCTCCCGCTCTCAGGTCACTGGCCATTACTTCTGCACTACTAAATTCTTCCACACCTTTTATTATGGACACTTGGCTATCTATATGGATATCTGCTCCCATCCTATTTAATTCAGGAACTTGCATAAATCTATTTTCAAATATGGTTTCCTTTATCTCGCTGGTTCCTGACACTAATGCTAACAATGTCATAAATTGAGCCTGTAGATCGGTAGCAAATCCTGGATGGGGAGCCGTTTTAATTATTACAGGCTTTAAATCCTCCATCTTTGCTTCTATTGTAGCCAGATCTCCGTCAAATTTTACTTTTACTCCCATCTCTTCAAGTTTCGCAATAAAACTTCCTAGATGTTCCTTAATAGCACCTTTAACTTTAATCTTTCCATCAAATAAAACCGAAAGAGCCATATAAGTTCCAGCTTCTATCCTGTCTGGCATAATAGAGTATTCCACTGGAGTTAACTTTTCTATACCAATTATTGTGAGTTTCCCCGTTCCACGCCCTTCAATCTTGGCTCCCATAGCAATCAAGTAATTACATAGATCGTCTACCTCAGGTTCCCTAGCTACATTTTCTAAGATGGTTGTACCTTCCGCTTTTACAGCAGCCATTATAATATTTTGGGTAGCTCCCACACTTGGAAAATCCAAAACGATATGACCACCAATTAATTTTTCAGCTTTAGCTTTTACATATCCATGGGTAATCTCAATTTTAGCACCCAATCCTTCGAATCCTTTTAGGTGTAAATCTACAGGCCTAGAACCTATAGCACAACCTCCAGGCAAAGATACTTTAGCATTTTTTGCATGAGCCAACATAGGTCCCATAACTAAAAATGATGCTCTCATTTTTTTTACCAGATCATATTCAGCTTCTAAATTAGTCAATCCATTATTTATAATTTTATAGCTATTATTTCCTATTTTTTCAGTTTTCAACCCTAGGCTTTCCAATAATTTCATCAAAGTTCCGATATCTCTTAAGTTTGGTACATTGTGTAAAATATGAGTTCCTTTTTCTATTATTGTTGCTGTTATTATTGGAAGTGCAGCATTTTTTGCTCCACTTACTTCTATTGTTCCACTGAGTGAATTGCCACCCTTTATTTTAAAAGCTCCTATCATCTTTATTCATTTCCTCCTGATTTCTTTCGATCTCTGCATACCGGACAGTTAGTTCCTAATAATTTATCTATAATATTAAGCCTCTTAAATTTGTCTAAATAACTAGGTAATTTATCCTCAATTTTAAGATAACATTCATTACATATACTTTTATTTTGATTTCTAGAAAATTCATGTCCCAGTCCAACATCTAAAAAATCCTGATTCATATCCCTTACAACCAATTCCTTATTTTCATTATCTAAAGCTTTATCTGAAACCACTACAAGTCCTATGTCACCCAAATAGCTAAGGCCATCTACAAGTTCATATCTAAAGTCTAGCTTTTCCGCTTCCTTTATATATGGTTTTAGATATTTCAACCCCACATCTCTCCTTAACTTTAAAAGTTTAGCACAGTCACTTTTTATAGCCTCTATTATATCTAAATAGACCTCGTCTTCCACCAATTGATCTATTTTTAAAGCTATTATTATTCGTTCCCTATATTCATCCAAATAATATTTTTTTTCATGCTGAATACTATATAACTGATTCATTTTTTTTTCTTTTTCATCTAATAAATCCAAATGATTCATTTCTTTCATAGTTATCACCTTCTTTTTTTAAGTTCAATTATAATTATACCACATTAAGATCTTTTTTCAATCCTTCCCAACAAATTAGTTATTTTTGCTGACTGTCAATTAATTTTTCATATATTCCCAAAGGTAAGCCATTAGGATTTTAAAACATTATTACTCAATATGGTAGATATAATGTATAATTTAATAAAATAATCTAAATATGGAGGTTACCGTGAAAAAACTAATACTTTTATTTATAGTGCTATTCAACATATCTTCTTATTCTCTTACAATCAGAGTAATAGGAGAAGATACAAATCCCCTAAAGGAAGTCATTGCAAATATCAATAATCAAGTTAAAATAAGTGATTCAAAAGGTCAAGTTAACTTTGACCTTTCAGAAGAAATCCTAAATATTTCCATCTCTAAAGAAGGCTATAAAGAAGAAGTTCTCACTTTGAAAAACTCTATGGATGGGGTTCAAAATTTCACCATTGTGATGAAACAATTAAATATGTCTTACGTTATATTTGAGTTCCCTGTGAATAACGGAATAATCGAATATCGTGAAATTGGAACAAGCAGATACACTAAAGTACCTTTTTTAGGCGGTTTTAAATCTATAGAGTTTTTATCAGGAACCTATGAATTTATATTTTCTGCAAAAAACTCTATAAAAAATAAACAAATATTAAATTTTAAAGACAGATCTGAATATGTTTTTGTGGATATAAAAATTCCTGTAAATAAGTTCTTTATCCTGGGAAACATCTCTAAAAATAAAGGAATTAAATTTTATAAAGAAAATATCGGCAAAGTTATTCCACCTAAAAACATTACTCTTGTAATCTTTCAAAATGGTGAAATTAAAAAAAAAATCAAACTTAAAGATGCCTTTGTTCCCATTGAACTAGAGGATGGAGTATATGACTTTATGGTTGAAGACCAGTTTTATTCCGACCTTTATTTTAGAGGTCTTAAACTAAACTCTACTGTCAATAAAACTATAGTTATATCTATACCCTCTGTACAAACTACTGTCCGTGGTGTTATAAAAAATAAAGACCAATTTATTGGAGGAACCAAAATTTTATTTACAGATGTAGATAATAACTCCTATGAGACTATGAGTACCTTTGCAGGCGATTTTTTTCTAAATATACCCCCACAAAAATATAAAATAACCCTTAAAAAACCAGGTTTCACTCTAGAAAAGAATCAAAATTTAATCTATGATTTTACTGCCCCAAAAAAAGTTTATAACCTCACCCTCAATGCGGAAGAACTCCTTAGTAATATTGAAGGTATCGTCACAGACGACAAAGGTATCCCTATTTCAAATGCCGAGATTATGGTGAAAAACGGAGAAAAAATAATTCATTTAACAAGTGATGACTTTGGAAATTTTTCAACATCTATCCTCCCGGGGTTGTTATTTATAAAAGTAGAAAAAAATGGATATAAAGCCTTTGGTATTGTAACAAAGTTACAACGTTTTTCTAGCCTTTCTGGATTAAAAATTTCTCTGACACCATATCTTTCTAATATTTCTGGGATAATAGGTAACAGTTTCACCCCTCTAAACGACCTCCATCTGACCCTTAAAAATCACCAGGGAGAAATTGTGGCAAATACCATTTCAAATCAAAATGGGTATTATGAATTTTCTGATATTCAAATAAATAACAAATATTTTATCAGTGTGGGAGTGCCCTCCTATAAATATTCTTATTCCGATGTTTTTACCCTGACAAAAGATGACCTAATAAATAAAAACATTATCCTGCAAAGCCGAAAGACCCGAATCCACTTAGAGTTTCTAAGTAATTCCAAGACTCCTCTGAGTAATCTGGAGATTATCGTAGGAGGAATTATGTATAAAACTGATACCAATGGGTTTTTGTTGTTAGACCTACCTGAAGATATAAAAAACATAGATATTAAGGTAAAGTCATACGGTTATCAAAAACAAATCGACCTGACTTCTATGTCTGAAAATCCTAATCAATTGACTCTAATTGTTAAATAATAATCAGAAAAGAGGGGTGATCAAACAGATCACCCTTCTTTTAAATCTTAATCTTAATCTTCCTCTATGCCCATATTTGCTACTCCATTTAATTTTAAATCAGCAAATATTTTATCTGAATCTCCGTATGTCAGCTTATAATACCCCGCTACTGCAATCATGCCAGCATTATCGGTACATAATTTCATAGATGGATAAAAAACTTCTATCCCCTCTAATTTTGATCTCTCCAATAATTCTTTCCTCAATAATGAGTTAGCCGCTACCCCCCCTGCTATAAGGATATTCTTCACTCCTTTTTCTATAGCTGCTTTAATGGTTTTTTTACAGAGTATATCCACTACTCTATTTTGAAAACTAGCTGCTATATCAGCAGGATTATATTCTTCTTTTTTCATATTCTTCTTATTCACATAATTTATTACCGAAGTTTTCACTCCTGAAAAACTAAACTCATAACCCCCAACTTTGGGTTCTGGCATATGAATGTTATCTTTGTCTCCCTCATATGCTAACTTATCTATTACTGGTCCGCCAGGATATCCTAATCCCATTACTCTAGATACCTTGTCATAAGATTCTCCTACTGCGTCATCTAGAGTTCCTCCTAGATTAAAGAATTTATGATTTTCATCGATATATATTATATTTGTATGTCCACCAGATACTACCAGTGCAATTGCAGGTAGTTCCACCTTGTGTTCTAAAAAATTAGCATAGATATGTCCCTTTATATGGTGGACTGGTATTATAGGTATATCCCTTCCATAGGAGATCCCTTTTGCAAATGAGATTCCGACTAAAAGTGCTCCTATGAGACCAGGTGCGTAGGTTATAGCTATATAATCTACGTCATCTAGAGTTATTCTAGCTTCCTTCAAGCTGACTTCCATTATAGTTGCTATATTTTTAATGTGGTGTCTAGAAGCTATTTCAGGAACAACTCCTCCATATTCCTTATGTATGTCTATTTGCGATGAAATATGGTTGGACAACATTTCTTTTCCATCCTTCAACACTGATATAGACGTTTCATCACACGATGTTTCTATTCCTAATATAATCATTTTTTCTCCCTTGTATCGTTTCTATTTTTTTGTCTCAACTTTATATCAAATCGACACCTATTTTTTTCATCAACTCTTTTATCTGGTTTTTATCCAGTTTTTTTATAATTATCTTTCCCATTTTTTTTTCAAACATAATATTTTTATTCAGTTCTTTATCGTCATGCATAAGCTGAACCTCGCCTATCCTTACCTTGGGATGTTCCGCTTCTTCTATATATACAAAACTACTTTGATATTTCTTGATTTCGCATCCAGCATGCAGGGTCCCGCGAGCTTTTCCATAGACAAAGATATTTTTCCTGCTCTTTACATATGATCCTGGATTTAGACTCCCTAATATTATTACATTGGTCTCTGAATTAATTTTTTCACCCGATCTTAAATTTCCGTAATGAAATCTATAATCAATTTTTTTCTCCGTTACTTTATTGGATTCATCTGCTTTTTCCAAAGGTTTTAAACTCACTATAGACTCTATCATTTTTTCTAATTGTAAAATTTGACTTTCGCTAAAATTTGAATCTATTATCTTATAAAATTTTAATGTTCTCAGTAATTTATAGTTTTTTATAACTATACCTTTTAACTGCCCCTCTATTATTTCAAAAACTGTAGTTGAAGGTATTTTTATTCCAACTAAATTCCCCGATATATTTAGTTTTATCTTCTCCATACCTCTCTCCTTTATTTATAGATATATTTTACACCTTATATTTTATAACCCAACTTAACTCTTTGTCAATACAAACTTTTTTTGCCGATCTCTCACCCTGTTTAAAGATTAATTTTTATCTTTATTTTTTAAATCCCTAGATTGTCAAATTAAATGCAACATTCGGTTCCCCCCAGAATTCTTCTTGGGGATTTTCCCAATTTAAGCTTCCCCTCGGTCTATTATTTATTTTTTGTACTACTATATTTACTTCTTCTTTTGTTAATTTTAAAAACTCAGTTCCTTTTGAAAAAAATCTTCTTAATAAGCCATTTGTATTTTCATCACTACCTTTCTCCCATGAATGATATGGGTTAGCAAAATATGTTTTTATTTCTAATTTTTCTTCTGATTCTTTAAATCCTAAAAATTATTTTCCTTTATCAGATGTAAATATTTTTATAAATTTTTTGGGTATATATTTGAAATTTTCTAGGGTTACGTTATTAAATGTCTTGGCTTTTCTATCTGGCATCAGTTCAGCTATTAAAAACCTAGTTTCCCTACAAACATAGGTCATTATTGCCCCTTTATGATCTTTTCCTACTGTTGTATCACTTTAGTCATACCCTATTCTACTCTTCTATCATTCACTTCTCGCAGTCTTTCTTCTATCATCTTTTTATCAGGTATGCTGCCTCTTTTTTCCTGAACTTCATTCTTCTTAACTTTACCTTTTCTAGGTAGTAGTTTAACAGTGTCTTCCAGTAAAAAATCCTGCTTTTATTTCTCTGTAAATAGTTTTAAATGATATGCTGTATAATTTATCTAATTTTGCTCTTTCCGATATTTATTTAGGAGTCCAAGAATTTTCTGATTTTCCTTGAATATCGATTAAAAGAATACTTTCTTTAAGAATATTTTTAGCCCCACATTTTTGTTTTCTTTCTTGATAAGCTAATTGAGCATTGAAAGGACTAAACGTCCCATTAATAGTATTTCTTTTGATCTATGTTTTTAAGTTTTCTGGCTATTTTAACATTCGATAATTTGAGCGCTAAAAATTCTAATATATTTTCTCTCTCTAAAATGGTAAAATGTTTATGATTCATAGAAATCTCTTTTAATGTTTGGTGGTACATACATTATACCAAGGATTTTTCTATGAATCTTCTTTTGTTGCATTTAATTACACAATGTAAGTTCTTTAAAGGGGTTTTTCATTTTTAAGAGAACAAGAGTATTAATCAAAATTTATTTTAGGAGGTAAGTTTATGAACTATGTAGATTATGTTTCTACACTTTTTATCACTTACGGAATAAAACCTATATTAATATGGGTTATTGGAAAATTCTTCATCGGTAAATAATGCTGCTGGTAGAGAAAAAAATGGAGATTGTAAAGACTCTATTGTTGAGGTACAAAATTTTGCTACCCTTTTAAATACTTTAGACAATAATCCTTTTATTGTCTAAAGTGGAAAAATATCTAACGATACCTTTATAAATTATTCTGAAAATCCAATTAGGAGGGTGAATATTATCTTTGGAGTAGGCTAGAATGACGACCTAGATAAGGCTAAGTCTGTTCTTGTTGACATTGCAAAATCTCAAGAAAAAATCTTGAAAAATTCATATGTCTTTGTCGAAATAATTGAATGTGGAAACTCCTCTGTCAATATAGTATATCTAGTTTGGTATAATACAGCTGATTATTGGGATGTTTACTTTCTCTCTCTGAAGATGGCGAAAATTGAATTTAATAAAGCCAATATTTCTATTCCACACCTACAAATGGATGTACATGTAGATAAATAAAAAAATCTCCAAATAAGAATCAGGGAATTTTTCCCTGATACTTATTCCTTTATCTATGTTATAATTTACCTACACTAAATAATTAGAAAAGGAGATAAACATGCGAAAAATAAAAACGATTATATTTTCATCCATACTCATTGTAGCAATTTTTTTTATCTTTAAAATCAAAGATAATCTTTGTTTGAAAAAAGAAACAATCATTCAGAAAGAGGTGACTTCACCATCTACTATGTATATTTCAGAATTGACCACTTTAAGAGAAAGTATAGATGGAAAACCTAAAAACTCATTGATCATCGGTACTTTAGTAAATATTTTAAAAGTTGATAAAAATTGGGTATATGTATCTACTAACGATTCTAATTATAAGGGATGGGCTGAACAAAAATATCTTACTGAAGTTAAATTAGAGGATCAAGATATATTTCAAACTATCAAAGTTTTAACCGATATACCAGTAGATAACGATGGAAATGAAGTAAAAGATCTTGATCAAAATAATAGTAATCAAAAATTTATAAAGAAAATAGTGAACACAAATTTTGATATCAAAGAACTATATCAATTAGGAGATGTACAATTTAAATCTATCAATAAACAGCTCTATAAAAATAATCCTAAAAAAGATATTAAAGCTATATATATATCTCTTAATGGAATGTATCACGTAGATGATTATATTGACATGGCAAAAAAAACAAATATCAACGCTTTCGTTTTAGACATAAAAAATGATCGCGGAAGGATATTATTCGAATCTCCTACAGCACGTAAAAATTTAGGCGACTCCTATATTCGTCCTAGGATAAAAAATATAGAAACATTTATAAAAAAACTAAAGAAAAATAACATCTACCTTATCGGAAGAATCTCTACCTTTAAAGATGAATCATACGCTGTTTCCAATAAAAATGATATCATCCTAGATAAAAGATATAATCGTGCATACCAAGATTCAGACAAGATTTCGTGGCTATCACCTTATAATCGAAATACTTGGTATTACAACATAGAATTAGCAAAAGAAGCTGCTGATTTTGGGTTCAATGAAATTTTATTTGATTATGTTAGATTTCCTGACAGAGTTCAAAATCTAGAAAAAAACTCAAAATTAGTCTATAATAACTCTTATTCAGAAACAAAACCTGAGGTTATCCAAAGATTTTTAAAATATGCCCATGACGAACTAGCTAAAAAAGAAGTCTATATAGCTGCATCTGTTTTTGGGCAAATTGGTATTTCTAAAAATGATGAAAATATTGGTCAACATTGGGAATCCATCTCTAATATAGTTGATTTTATAAATCCAATGGCTTATCCTTCTCACTATGCAGAGGGAACATATGGACTAAAAAGCCCAGATAATAACCCTTTTACTCTATTAAATTATTATACAAAAGACGTGATCTTGAGAAATAATAATCTAGAAAATCCTGCTATTATTGAACCATGGATTCAAGGTTTTAGTGCTCCTTGGATTAAAAACTATAGAAGTTATAAAACGGAAGAGTTAAAAGAGCAGATAAAAGCTCTTAGAGTAGAAGGTCTACACAGTTATCTTGTTTGGAATGCATCCAGCCGTTATTATTGGGACGGTTTAAAATAATATTTTTCTAAAAAAAAATCATCTAATTAGATGATTTTTTTTATCGCGACTAATAAATACGTTCTAACTTTACTTTTATTTTTGATAGTATACAAAAAAAAGACCTGTCAATTCTACCGAAAGATCTTTTTTATATAGATCAGAATAATATCTGATTAAATTTTATTTGGTGGAGATAAGCTGGGTCGAACCGCGACCTCCGCAGTGCAAGTGCGGTGCTCTCTCAACTGAGCTATATCCCCCAAATCAAAAAAATTATTTCTTCAAAAAATAAAAAAGACTTGGCAAGTTCCTATCCTCCCAAGGGGCTGCCCCCTAAGTACTTTCAGCGTTTACGGACTTAACTTCTGGGTTCGGAATGTGACCAGGTGTACCCACGTAGCTTTTCTTACCAAGCTTACTTTCTTATGAATATTGTTAAACATTCAAAACTATATAATAATGTTTTTCTAAATTAACTCTTTCATTCTAAATCAATTTTGCTTTAGGTTAAGTGTTCGTCATATTAGTATTGGTCAGCTAAAGACTTCACAGCCCTTACACCCCCAACCTATCAAC
>NZ_JBAHZY010000058.1:0-9765 GCF_037132775.1 Psychrilyobacter sp. | reverse complement strand
TCTACTCTCAATTACAAATATTTTTTGAAGAAAGATTAAACTAAGTGATAATCTAAGATATACCTTTTAAAAGAGGCTAATTTTAGGCTCTGCTATTGACATACAAAAAATAAAGTTCTAATATATTAAAAACGAGAAGCTATAATTAAAGAATTATGACTCCTCTTTTTATATAAGTTTTACATTAATTTTTAGAGTTTACACAAAACTTGCAACAGCCCCACTTTTTTATTTCAATTTTTAACCTACTTCTTTCACTCTAAATAATCTATCTCTAATATCAAATATTTCAAAATTAATCATTCTTAATAATTCTTTGTCATGAGTTACTAAGACAACGGCACCGTGATATTCGTTTAACATATTTGCAATTGTAGACCTAGAGTAACTATCCATATAAGTAGAAGGTTCATCTATTACAAGTAAGTGATTTTCAGCTAAGATGTTAGTAAATATTTCTAACCTCTTTTTCTCTCCACCACTTAACATATATATTTTTTTACTTCTAAATTCTTCTTCGTAATTGAAAAGAGAGTCAATAGCTCCTTCGATAAAGTCTTGGTTTAGACCAGTTTTATCTTGAATATATTCTGTAATCCTCATGTTTTCATCTTCTAAGATAGTTTCTTGCTCTATATAAGAGAATTTTGCCTTAGGGTTTATATCAATAGTTCCTGTAGTAGGTTCTTCTTCTCCTAAAATCATCTTTAATAAAGTTGATTTTCCAGCTCCATTTTCTCCTACAATACATATTTTACTGTTCTTTAATATTTCAAAGTTAACATTTTTATATAATGTTTTTTCAGGGAATTCCTTAGAAACATTATTAATTG
This sequence comes from Psychrilyobacter sp., assembly GCF_037132775.1. Classification (GTDB taxonomy): domain Bacteria; phylum Fusobacteriota; class Fusobacteriia; order Fusobacteriales; family Fusobacteriaceae; genus Psychrilyobacter. The sequence continues at coordinate 8,932 of NZ_JBAHZY010000058.1, read as the reverse complement.
AAGCTATTACATCCCCAATGTCTTTATTAATTGTAAAATATTCTTCAGGACTAGAATTATAAGCATGTTCAGATTCTTTAGAATGTACATTTTTCCCTTTTTCTAATCTTTCTAATTCTCTTTCCATCCTTCTTAAGATTACAGCATGAGAGTGGTTATTACCGACTCCTTGTACCAATATTTCTTTTTGCTTAATTCTTTCACGAGTTTTTTCTATTTCAAAATCTTTTTCTCTATTTTCTTTCTTTTCTTCCTTTATTTGTATTTTTTTGTCCTTTTGGTAAGTTCTATAGTCCCCTTCATATGTAGTTACTTTAAAATTATCTACATCAAAGAATTTATTAGAAAATGATCTAATAAAATCAACACTATGAGAAATTACTAAAAATGCTTTAGAACTTTTAGCAATAAAGTTAGCTAACCAAGCAGTCTTCTTTTTATCAAAATATGATAATGGTTCATCTAATATTACAAGGTTAGATTCTTTGAATAAAGCTATTGCAAGTCTTACATATTGCTTTTCTCCACCACTTAAATCTTTAAATTCTCTATCTAACTTACTACCTAATTCAAATACATCTATAAATTCAGATTGTAAATGAATATAGTCATATGCTCCTAAACTTTCAAAATGGTCTGAAGCTTTTTGAAATTCTTCCATCACTTTTTCATCATTGTCTGCTTCACCAGTAAACTGAATCGAAACTTCTTCTAAGTGGACTTGAGCTTTTACTATATGCTCAAATGGTGAGTCTAATAACTCTTTTACTGATTGATCTAAACTTGTTTCTCCAAATTGATCAAAGTAAGCAATTTGTGCTTCCTCTTCAATTACTATATCTCCATAAGTTGGGTATTCATCTTCATTTATTAATTTTAATAAAGTTGATTTTCCACTTCCATTATTACCAACAATAGCAATCTTTTCTCCCTTGTTGATCTCTAAATTAACATTTCCATATAACTTTTGAGTTAAATGTGATTTTGCTACATCTTTAAATTCAATAATATTCATATATCTTCTCCTATTTTAACGATTTGCTATAAATAACCTAAATAATATTATACCGCATATTTGAGAAAATCCAAAATTAAACTATAAAAATATTATGTTGTTTTGTTAGAATGGAGTTATAAATCCAGATTTTACTAGGAAAATACTCAGAATAAATTTTATAGATTTATTCTGCTAATTAGAACTTTTTCTTTTTTCTGAGTAATTAAAAAAAAGGCTTCCAAAACTGGGAACCTTCTTAAAATATTCTAATTATATATCCCATTTGTAAGGGATAGCGTGGTGCATCAAGGGGGACTTGAACCCCCACAGGAAAATCCCATAAAGCCCTCAACCTTACGCGTCTACCATTCCGCCACTGATGCATAACATAAGAAATTATATAGTAATCTTTGACAGTTGTCAATCAAAAGTTTTTTTAGGTAGAGTCGAATAATTGAAGGTGAAACTTTTATTTCTATAGAATCGATAAATTCTGATTTTAACAAGTATTTTTCCAAAAATGATTGCAAATTTTCTTTACCTCAAAGAAGATCTCTATAGCTTTTTTTCTTGACAAATTGGAAAGAAGGTGGTATAAGTTATATAAATAAATTTTTAAAGGAGAGGAATTATGTTGAAATTAAGATTTAATTGAGCCTGAATAGCTGATAAACTTCTGGATGAAGTTATAATGGAACTTTTAGAATCTGAAAAAAGGATATATTAGGTAGTCTTTACTGCTTCAATATTATAAACATTTATTCCAATTCACTCTTTAACTTCCAAGCCATTTTAAAATTATGATGGATATAAATAATATATTAACGAGATATTTTGACCTTAATATTTTATCTATTCCTAAATAATTACTTTCGGAACTATTCTGTTCCAATTAACAATCACTGTAAAAAATAAGAAAACAAATTTTTTTAATCTTAATGGATAAACATAATCTCCTTGATAAAGCGGGGGGTCATTTGTGATGTGTTAAATCCGAAGTTATCTCGAAAATTATATATAAATTTAAATCAATTTTAATTTTATATAAAATAAACATTATATTGCAGTACATGGAGGGTTAATTAATTGAAATACAAAAAAGACAAGATGCTGAAAATAGGGCTTTTAATAGCTGTAGTGGGACTATATTTTTTAGTTCCAGTAATTAGAATAAATACCAATCAGGCAATTTTCATCCTTAAAAATGTGGATGTGGATTTAGCTAGAGAGTATATCTTAGGGTTTGGAATATGGGCTCCTGTCGTATCATTTTTACTTATGATATTACAATCTATAGTAGCACCCCTTCCCGCCTTTATAATAACCTTTGCCAATGCCGGATTATTTGGCTGGGTAAAGGGAGCTCTTTTATCCTGGACTAGTTCTATGGTAGGAGCAGCACTATGTTTTTACATAGCAAAGTTTTATGGAAGAGATGTAGTAATGAAATTAACTGGTAAATATGCATTGGATGGTGTGGATGATTTTTTTGATAGATATGGAAAATATACAATATTGGTAGCACGATTATTGCCATTTATTTCCTTTGACATTGTCAGCTATGCTGCAGGCTTAACTTCTATGAGTTTTTTCAATTTTTTTGTGGCTACTGGGATAGGACAACTGCCAGCAACAATAATTTATTCATACATAGGAAGTATGTTGACAGGGCCGACCAAAACAATAGTAGTGGGATTGCTTATATTATTTTCTATTAGCATATTGATATTCCTGTTTAAAAAAATATTGAATGATAAGAAAAAATCAAAAGATACTACAGGATTAGAAAGTACAAACTAAAATATGAGGAGGAAAAATGAGAAAAAAATACACCATGGGATTACTTGTTCTATGTGGGTTGATATTTTTTTTATTCAATGCTTGTGGTAGATCATCGGCTGAGGAAGTAAAAGAAATAGATCTTTCCATATATGAAAAAGGAGATTATTTTATCAGCCCTGAGGAACTTAAAACATTATTAGGAACAGAAAATTTAATATTATTGGATTGTAATAATCCGAAGATATATGCCAAAGAACATATAAAAGGAGCCATAGGAATTGGATTCCATGCTTTTTCAGAAAAAGTTGGTAAACCAGGAGACCCAGGTTGGGGAACTATAAAATCAAAGGATGAGTTGAGAGAAAAACTTATTTCATTGGGAATAGATGATAAAAAAATAGTGGTACTTTACTCAGATTTATTTAAAGGTCCTGGAGCAGATGGACGTACAGCTTGGCAATTAACATTAGCAGGAATGAAAAATGTTAAGATTCTTCATGGGGGATCCAGTTATTGGAAAGAACTTGGTTATGAGATGACAAAAAATGTTACTGTTAAACCAACACCCAGTGCTGGTGTGACTTTAAAAGACTATGACAGAAGTTTTATGATAACAAAAGATGAACTTTTTAAAAATTTAGATAAAGAAACTATTATCGACGCAAGAACTAAAAAAGAATTTGACGGATCTCAAAAGGCAGGGGAGCCTAGAGGTGGTCATATAAAAGGGGCAAAGCATCTTCTTTGGACTGAATTATTGAATAGAAATGGGACTTTAAAGACACCGATAGAAATAGAAGAGATAATGGATAAAATGGATATTTCTAAAAAAGACGACCTTACTCTTTACTGAACTATGGGAATAAGATCGGGTTATGCAACTATGATCCTCAGAGCCGGTGGCTTTGAAAATGTAAAAAATTATGAAGGTTCTATCTATGAATGGAGTGGCGATAAAACTATGCCAATGGAAAACAAATAATAGGAGAAAATTATGGTTTCTAAAAAAATTAAAGAAAAAATGGAAGAGGTAATCAACGGGTGTTTAGAATGTAAATCTAAACCCTGTATGAAAAATTGTGTTATGCTAAATGATTTTGGAGAGGATCCAAAATCAATTTTTAAGGAATGTATAGAAAAAAACAAAGTATCGGATAGAATGACGTATTCATGTAATATGTGCAACCAATGTACGATTGCTTGCCCCAAAGATTATAAGATACAGGATATATTTATGGAAAGTAGGAAGCTAAAGATAGAAAAAAATAATGGAAAATCACCTATGAAGGGTCATAGGGCAATTGAAGTTCACCAATATTTGGGACATTCAAATTTTTTTAATACAGCCAATAAAGCTCCTAAGGGAAATAAAACTAAAAGAATATTTTTCCCGGGATGTTCACTACCTTCTTATAACTCAAAAGCAGTGGGAAATATCCTAGATTTTTTACAAGAAAAATATGATGGAGAGATCGGATCTATCTTAAAATGTTGTGGGAAACCAACACAGTCTCTTGGACAGGTGGATAAATTTAAGAAAAGGTATGATGCAGTTCAAAAAGCTATAGATGATACAGGAGCAGATGAAATTATCGTAGCATGTCAATCGTGTTATGAAATCTTTAAAAAAAATAGCCCAAATCAAAAAGTAAAATCTCTGTGGGAGATCTTGCCTCAATTAGGATTGCCTGAACATGCCAATGGGATAGGGAAAGATTCAAATGTTGTATTTGGTATTCATGATTCGTGTCCTACTAGATACAACAAGGAGATCCAGAACGGGATCAGATGGATTTTAGCTCAAATGGAATACAAGACTGAAGAGCCTTTCCATACAAAAGAGAATACAAGGTGCTGTGGGTTTGGTGGAATGGTAATGCCGGCTAACCCCAAAGTGACTCATGCAGTTAGAAATCGGAGAGCATCGGAATATAAGACAGATCATATAGTAAGTTATTGTGCTGCATGCAGGGAATCTATGGAAAGTGCAGGAAAAGACTCGGTACATATTTTAGATCTAGTATTTGGAGAGACATATACTAAAGCTTCTGCAGCTAAAAGAAATCAGAGGCCAGAGATACAATGGATGAATAGATTTAAATCTAAAAAAGAATTAAATAAAAGGAAATAACACAATATAACATATATCTATTAAGGATTATTAGTGAATTAATTTTATGAAGATTATATAAAATTAATTAAGAGTGGAAATCTGTGCTTACTCTAAACACAAAAGGGAGGATAAATGAAAAAATTATTAACTGTTATAATATTTATAGCAATTTTTATGGTTGGAATGGCTACTCCTACAAGATCAAAGGAATATTCAGCATATGCAACTAACACCTTAGTAAGCCCAGAAACTGCAAATAAGATGATCGAGACCGAAAAGGGTCTGGTAATTTTAGATGTAAGAAAACAAGCAGCTTTTGAAAAAGCACATCTGGAAGGATCCTACCAAATTTGGAGACCAGATTTTTCTGCTGATGAAGGGGAATATGAATATAATGGTATGAGAGCTACTCCTAAGAAAATGTCTAAAACATTAGGCTTCTATGGAATTACAGCTAATACACACATCCTTTTACTGGGTGCAGAGGCAGACTATGATGCCAGCAGATTATAGTGGATATTAGACCTGTATGGACATAAAAATATATCTGTGATCGACGGCGGAATAGATGGATGGAAGTCAGCTGGATTAAAAGTGGTAGAGGGAGTTATAGTAAGGCCAACTATCCAGACAGTATATGAATTTCTGAGTCCGGTAGACTCATCTAAGTCAGCGAGTTTAGAAGATGTGAAAGCTACAATAGCAGATGATGTAGTGATATTAGATACAAGAGCCTATCTTGAATCTGATGAATTAATTCAAGGTGATAGATTGCTGATAAAGGGTAAAATTCCAGGTTCATATAATATTCCATGGGATATGATGGTGAACAAAGATAAAACATTTAAATCACCTAAACAGATAAAAGCAATTTTGGATGATGAGGAGATTACAGAAGATATGCCGGTTATTTTATATTCACGTTCAGGTGAAGGATCTGCCCATATGATCTTTGTATTGAAAGAATTATTGGGCTATAAAGATGTTAAGAACTATGATGGTTCATGGGCTCAGTGGTCCTATGAATCCACACAGGGAAACATCGGAATTGAAAAAGACAATATTTTTAAAGTTTTATTTAGTTACATTACAAAGAGGGAAAAATTAGAGAGTGTAATTACTATTCTAGGGGTATGGGGTCCACTTTTTTATATCTTGATATATATATTTATAACTATTACGATTTTACCGGCTTTGCCTATTACAATAGTTGGGGGGATAATTTTTGGACCAATAATGGGAGTTGTCTATACGGCTATTGGAGCAGGGATAGGACTTTCATTATCTTTCCTGATAGCTAGATATATTGCTAGAGATGTTATTGAGAGAAAGTTTGGAAACACAGACATATTTAAAAAAATAGATGAAGGAGTAAAAAAAGATGGATGGTTTATTTTAGCTGTAACCAGATTAATACCTATCTTTCCATTTGGAATCCAAAATTATGTATATGGATTAACTTCTATTGGATTTGTGCAGTATGCGATATTATCTACAATATTCATATTACCAGGAAGCTCTGTGTATGTTATGTTAGCAGGAGCGTTTACATCTGGAGGCAAGGCTACAGTTTTAAAATATTCAATCACAGCATCACTTATTTTCATGAGTCTTATGGTAGTAACTAAGATCATCAAAAAAAGAATGGAACTTCAAAAATAAAATAACTAAACTTTTAAAATATTAGGGATATTTAAAGTTGAAAATTTGTCCGCCTTTTGGTGGGCAAATGTTATTTTATAGGATGCAATCTGAATGTTTACTTCAAAAAACATTCAAAACATAAGGTTGTAACTATGCTATAATAAATGAAGAATACAATTGTTTGTAGGGGAAATAGATGAAAAAATTAATATTTCTATTGATATTAGCAAGTTTGTTATTGGTAGGTTGCGGGGAAAAAGAAGAAACGTCAAAAAAAGATGTTTTGGACCTGACCTGAGAAGAAATTAAAAAAAATGCCAGCGGTCAAAGTGTTTCTATAACAATATGGGGTGGAAGTAAAGAGAGCAATAAATATTATGATGAATTTATTGCTCCTAATTTGAAGAAAGAATATAATATAACTTTAAAGAGGGTGCCTATTACAGATATCAGACAACCTCTGAATAAATTGGTTATCGAGAAAGAAGCCAATAAAACAAATGGAAGAACCGATGTTATCTGGCTCAATGGAGAAAATTTTAAATTTGCTAAAACTAACGAAATTTTACTGGGAGATATCAACTCTAAGCTACCAAAATATAGGGGAAGTCGATCCAAATGCTCTTAGAAGTGATTTTGGTGAGCCGGTAGAAGGATTAGAAGCACCTCTTGGACAAGCTAATTTTATAATGATAACAGAGGAAAAAAATCCTCCTAAAACAGCAGTAGAACTAAGATCATGGGTAGAAAAAAATCCAGGGAGATTTACCTATTCTAATCCCAATGACTTTGTAGGAAATGCCTTTATAAGGACACTGGCTGTAGACATATTAGGAAGAAGAAGTTTTACAGTGGATGAAATGGACCCAGTGTGGGATTACTTAAACGAAATAAAGCCCTACTTATGGAGAGAAGGGAAAACATACCCTGAGTCTTCAGAAAGAAATCATGAGTTATTTGCTAGCGGAGAGGTAGATTTTTCTATCAGTTATACTCCTAGTATAGTAGAAAATAAAGTAGCCTTAGGTGAATTTCCTAAGAACGCATATCCGTATGTAATGGATGTAGGAAGTTTTACAAACAATCATTATCTGACTATAGCTAAAAATACACAAAATCCAGAAGCAGCTTTGGTTTTTATAAACTATATGATCTCAAACGACCCCAAAGAGAGAAAGATGAAGTCTTCAGTCTGGGGAGACGGAGCAATCACTAAAAAATTAAAGGAAGAGTTGTTTACGCCTCAATTAGAGGAGTTATCTCCAGAGGTAAAGAAGGGATAAAAGATGAATGGTATGAAAAAGTGGCGAAGAACTAAGGCCCACCTAGGGATTCTGCCCAGTATCATTGTGATGTTGGTATTATTTTGGAGTGGAATATTAAAATCTTTTCAACAAATATTTAATTATAAATTATTAGAAAAAGTAATAAACAGAGGAGAATTTTTGAATTCTCTAGTTTATACCAGCAAATTAAGTTTATGTTCTATAATTTTAGTGGGAGTAATGTCTCTTTTAGGGATATATGCCCTCTATCTTCTCAGTACAGAGTTCAATCTGAGAAAATTAAATGGGATAAAGATGTTTTTTTTAGCTCCCATGTATATTCCCTATCTTTTAGGAGGATATATGATCTCTACTCTAGTTGGCCAAAGTGGAATTATCTCTACTCTATGCTATAGGTTGGGATGGATTCATAAGATGAATGAATTTCCGATTTTAGTCAATGAGAATCATGGATATTCAATTATATTGACCTATGGATGGAAGGCAAGTCCCTTTGTGATCCTCATGGTATATTCAACGATGATAAAGATAAACAATGAGTGGCTGGATGTGGCTAAGGTATATGGAGTAAATAGATATCATTTTTTTAAATAGGTGGTATTTCCAATAATTTTTCCTATCTATTTGAGTTCATTGTTTGTAGTTTTTGCTCATATATTTGCTTCATTTGAAGTTCCATATCTCCTAGGAATAACCTATCTATAATGGTCGTATAAATTCATACAAAGAGTGTTTAACCTTAAGCAAAAAAATAGGGTATAATTTAAGAAAACAATATGGGGGATTTTGATTATGAATACATGAAAAACTTACTCTTCTAAGTTTAAATTTAAGATCGTTTTGGAAGCTTTTACAGAAAGAGAAACTTTACAAAAAATTGCTAATGATAATGAAATTGCATCTTCTTAAATAACTCGTTGGACTGATGAGTTTAAAAATATCGGCTCCTTTCTTTTTAAACTCATCAGTCCAACGAGTTATTTGAGAAGGTGCAATTTCATTATCATTAGCAATTTTCTGTAAAGTTTCTCTTTCTGTAAAAGCTTCCAAAACAATCTTAAATTTAAACTTAGAAGAGTAAGTTTTTCGTGTATTCATAATCAAAATCCC
>NZ_JBAHZY010000056.1:0-16287 GCF_037132775.1 Psychrilyobacter sp. | reverse complement strand
TTCTCTAATTAGCTCTTTTCGTGCTAATTCATCAGGGGATAAATCTTTTCTTTTTTTTCTCATAAAAAAACCTCCAAATTAATGTAATTGTAGTTTACACTAATTTGGAGGTTTACACAAAATATGAGACAGACCCATTAATCTTTGGTTTTAAAACAATTTAAGCTTCTTTAAGTTTTAAACTTTCATAATAATCTTCAGCTATAGCTGTAATTTTGAAGTCAAATTCATTTCCAGTTAATTCAATTGCTTTTTCTTTAATTTCAACTAAATTCACTTTAAAAAATTCTTTTCTAGTATTCATTTTATTTACCCGAAATTCAGTAAAACATCTATGAAGTGATCTTTCCAAATTTGGAGCATCTTCACTGTAAATCATAGCATGAACATCAAACTCAAAAGGGACACTTGCATTACTCAGTTCTTTAACTCTATCAAGAGGTTCTAGTCTTCTAGTCAAACCTATTTTATAAATATCTTCTCCAAATGATCCAATGTTACTAATAATATAAACATGACCTCTTTTTGTTTGTTCAGCCATACTTTTTGCTCTTTCTTTATTTTCTTCTGCTTCTTTTAATTTATTTTCTAACATTAAAATTTTCTTTTCTAATTTTTCATGTTCTTCGGTACTCGAAACTTCTAGTTCTTTTCTTGCAGATTCTAATGCATCTTCATACATTTTTTCTTCTCTTTCAGCTTTAGCCATCGCTCTATCGAATTCTCTTAGAGCTTGTTGCTCTTCTCTAATTTGTTCTTTAATCATAGCCTGTTCTTCTTTTTCTCTTTGTTGCTTTAATTTAAATTGATATTGCAACTCACATTCTTCAAATTTTAATTCGATATACTCTGGCGTAAATCCACACTCAAAAGAAATACTTAATTTTTCTACATCGTTTGCAGATCTTTCAATTCTTTCGAGAATATTAGCGTAATTACTAGGTTTTAACATACTCATCAAATTATCACACTCTATATTAAAAGTTTTTATCATAAGGTTAGACTGCCCTTTTAATATTTTTTTTGCATACTTAGGATCAGATAACAATATTACTGATTCTGGAATTTCAACACATTCTTGTAATTTAATAAGTTCTTTTTGTTCGTCTCTTATAATTTTTATTTCTTCTTTAAATCGTTCGCTAGTTTCAAATAAATAATTTGGTTCTTCAAAATGACCAACACTTATTAAATCGAAAGCAGGGTCATAAATAGCCATGTCTTTTTCTATGTTTACTAATTCTTTTTCTAAACTTTTCTTGTTTTCTTCATAATCTTTAATTTCATTTTCTAGTTCACGCGTTTTTTTCAGTATATCATCGTGTGTTTTGATAATATTTTCCTTATTTTCTTCCATTTTTATTAAGTTGGATAATTCTATTTTTTTCTTATTTATATTCCCCTTAATATTTTCCTCTTCTTCTTTTAATATTTTTATTTCAGCGCCTAGAGTTCTCCCGGTTTTTTTCTTATCATTTAATTGATAAAAAAAGTACCCTGCTAATATTATAGCTACAATCCCTAATATATTCATTATTCCTCCTAGTTAATATTTTTTATTTAAATATTTTAATCTGATTTGTTTTCTTTCCTTAACTCGTTCTTCCCCTATTTTCTTTTCACTTTCTAAGCCTATTTTTATATTTTCTTTCCTAGTTTTTTCATTTGATTTATCCATTGCTGCAATTGCTTTAATATTTTCCTTTTCAGTTTTTAAATATTCTTTTTCTCTTTTCTTTTCTTTTCGAATCTTTTCTCGTTCTAATTTTTCATTTTCTCTAATCCGACGTTTCTGTTCTTTTTCTGCTACTTTAGCAGATCTTTCAATATCTTTTATAACCGCTTTAATAAGCCTAGTCCCAGTTCCCAATTGTTTCACTCTCCATTTTATATTAAACTTGACGGTATATTTTTACTAATGATTAAATACTCCTACTTTTTTCCCTACGATATGAAATTCATCTGATTCATTAATTATAATAGGATCATAGTCTTTGTTATCACTGGATAATATTACACCTCCACGATCTGTTTTCTGATATCTTTTTAATAATCCTTCATTATTTAAAATAAATGCTCCTACTTCACCATTTTCAGGCATAATTTCTTTTTTTATAAGAACTGTATCTCCATCTTTGATATCAGGCTGCATAGAATCACCATCTACTCTAATACCTATTACATCACCCCTAAATCCATTTGTCTGTGGTAACGGCATACGCCCAATGATACCACTTTCGCGACTTCCGAAACCTGCCGAAATAGAATCATAGATAGGGATCTGTTTAAACTCAGTAATTGGGTTATTTAAATCAATATTTCCTACTTTTATTTGGTAATCATTATCCAAAATAGAAATAAAATTAAAATTAAAAATTTTATTTAGTCCTAATAATAAAGTTGTGTCTATTTTTTGTCTTTGTCCTTTTTCTATTCTAAAAAGAGATGATGGATTAATATCTATTCCTATCCCGCTTAACTTTTCGGATAGTTCCTCTAAGCTCCAGTTGTTACCCTCTCTTTTACTTCTTATTTTGTTACCGAGTTTTAAAATTTTCTCCATAGTATTTCTCCTTCTCTTCTTCACTAGTATAATTATACTTATTAGGTTTCCTTTTAGCAATTATATTGCTTTAAAACAATATTGCAATTGACAAAAAACAACAAATGAAGTAAAGTTAATTAAATCGTTATTTTTTTCAACATTATATTGCTTTTTAGCAATATATAATTTAATAAAAAAAGGGGGGGAGAAAAGTAAAGCTTAAATTATTCTAGATAAAAAAAAGAGTAGAAATAGATCTACTCTAAAAAATTTAAACAAATTAAAAGTGAGGTGAGCGAGCATTGAAAAACTCAATTGGAAAATCTGAAATAATTCACTCTATGGTAAAAATAGAATTACCATATAATCACGCATCGAATACGATTTATAAAAAATATAAAGAGTATAAAAATTTAGATTATAAATTCTCGAGATCCCTAGCTAATGAATTTACTTTTGAAGTTAACTCTCTAGATGTTTTTATTTCTTCATTGCTTGGTTTAACTTGAGCATTATATTTATTATATAACTCAGACCTAAAATTATAAAGGTTATCAAAATGATCGATATATTCCAAAACCATTGGATTATCAATAAGAGGTCTTCTAATATTATTTATAAGGTGATCTTTATATTCAATTTCATACTCTGGAAGAAAAATTATTCGACTTCCACCATCCGTTTGAGGAGTAATGTCTATAATTTGTTTCTTATTTCGTGATTGCCAGACGCAATGAAATTCGGCTTCGATAAAAACTTCATTCTTCCAGATGCACCATCCGAATAATGGAGATCCACCATCTTGTTTTATTTTTTGCTTGACATTATCAAAACACTCTAAAGGAGTATATCGTTTTGACTCATTAGAAATTTTCAAAAAAATATGACGATTGTTATTTATACTTTTCATAAATTCAAAATCTGATTCTGACAATACTTTTGGCGTTTTTAATTTTAGCTCCATGTGTAACTCCCCCTTAAAATTTAAATAATGTGGTCCAAGAAATCGTGCTTTGGTCGGCTGGGTTCTTGGACTGCATCATTGAGATTTTAAATATTGCATCAGTTATCTCAATTATACTATGAAACTAATAGGTAAACAAGATTCCTATATCAATGGCATAGATTAAATATAACAACTAGGAGGTAAAATATGGCTAGAGTAGAAACAGCTTTATCACAAGAACTAGAAAGAAGTATGAATATGCAGGTAAGAGTAGAAACCTTTTCAGAACATCTAAGACATGGAGATATTATCGATCAGCTAGATGATGAGAGGCGAATTAAAAGCTTTAATTTAGACAAATGGAATGAAGATATGCAAAAATCATTCGCTAAAACAAGAAAAACAATTTTAAAGTTAGATGATCTTACAGAGATCAAAGAGGCTTTAAAAGAGTTAGATAAAAAAGTAAATAGTTTTAATAAGACCTATTTTAAAAAAATAAAGCAGATAAGAGCCCTGGAACTTGAGTATGAAAAATTAGATGATGAACTTAGAACTTGGTTGATAGAATATGCAACCAAATGCAGGAGTAAGCTTAGAGATGAAAACTCAAGTATTGAAAAAAAGATGATGGAAGAGAATATTGTAAAACGATTTATGTAGGGAGGGATATGGTGGATATTAAAATAAAAGGGAAAATAAAAGATTGGGACGTTTTTTATAGAAATATTATTCCACAACTGAAAACATTTACTTTTAGAGGGGAAACAGTAACTACAATAGATGATATAGAGAATGAGGCAATAGATGCTTTTTTACTCAATGAAGAAGTGGAATGGAGTTATTAGGAGGGAAACAAATTATTATTTGTTTTGGTGGACATTGAAAATTAAATAGTGTGTTAAAGGTCTTATTTATGGGTTATACTTATAGTATAAATTACTGTAGGAGGTTATAATGAATAAATATTTAGTTAATAAAAAAAGGGAAACAGAATATCCAAACCCTATTAAAGTTTTAAAAGGAGAAATTATTGAATGTCTAGAAAAATCTAATGAAAATGGCGATTGGAAGGGTTGGATTTTTTGTAAAACTACTAATAATAAAGGATGGATTCCACAACAAATTATTGGTCAAAATAATGGTAAAGGAACTCTATTAGAAAATTATGATGCTACAGAGTTTAATCTTGAAATTGGAGAAATTCTAGTTGAAGAAAAAGTTTTAAATGGATGGATTTGGGGTTATAAAGAAATAGAGCCACAAAAGAAAGGATGGGCTCCATTGAACCATATAGAATCTAAAAAATAAAATATTCAAGAAAAAAACACACTATTTGATGGTGTGTTTTTTATTTTATAAAAATAAGTATAAGGTTCAAAGGAACAAAACAAATAAGAAATTGTTTAAGAGGGCTGATAATATGAAACTTATAAAACTAATTAATTTAGTACTAAAAAAAATGAAAAAAATTATGTTTATGGACTATAAAATTATAGTTACTTATGATGGCATGGAATACAGCGAATGTAATCATACTGGGACAAGAAGAATAAGGTTTTTTTTAAATCGAATAAATCAATATGGAAATCTAGTTAAAATATATGCCAAAAATGATCGGCGTAATTATTTAATCGATTATGAATATCTGAAAGGTGAAAACAATTATCCTAGATCCCCAAAAGAAATTCTAGGGTCAAAACCTATTCCGAAGAGATAATAAGATTTAAAAGAGGAGGAAATAAATGAAAAAACAAAAATTAAGACCAAATCATAAAGAGATTATAGCCATGAGTTTAGCAGATCTAAACTTTATTTTAAAAAGTGAATACGTATTAATCAATAGACAGACCAAGCAAATTAAATCAGAAATCAAGAGAAAAAGAGGAATAACAAGGCAGGAGGTGGTTGTCTAATGGCTAAAGTAATATTATTTAAAAATAATAAAGGAGGAGTTGGGAAATCACTACTATGTTTCTGGACTGCCCACATATTATCTACATTATCAAAAACAAAGGATGATAAAAAAAATAAAGTATTAATACTTACATCGGATTCACAAAATAATATAATGCAGATGGCAGGGACTAAATCAGGCTATGGTGATGGACTTCAAGGGTATATTGATGGCAGAGGTTCAGACCTAATTAGATTAAGAGAGGGACTGTTTTATGTTCCGCTTACATCTACCGGTATAAAAAGAACTTTTGAAAGCAGATTCTTAGATGTAATAGAGGTTTTTAAAAACCAATATGACTATATCCTAATAGATGGATCACCAGTATTAAAATTAGATAACATCTTTCTGGAAGTCAGTGATAAAGTAGTAATTCCTACTTACCTTGATGATGTAACTACCAAGGGGATGGTCAATTTAATTAAAGAAGTAGGAATGGATAAGGTAGCTCTAATTGTCCCTAATCGAGTTGGTAAAAGCAAGATGGAACGAGAACACCTGAATAAATTAAAAAAGAGTCTGGAGGGGGTAGGAGCTGCTATCACTGATCCAATTTATCAAACTACAAAAATTATGCAGCTTACAAAAAAATCAAAAACAATCATGGAAACTAAGAGTAAACAATATAATGAGATAAAACAGATCTTTGCAAAAATTGTAAAGGCGGTGATGTAGGTGGATGTTTTTGGAGAACTTCAAAAAGCAGTAAAAAAAGAAATATATATTTCGCAATTCAATTTCGGAAGTTGCGAAATTGAAAAAGAAGATATTGAGTTTATAAAAAATAGTGAGCAGAAATTAAGAAAAAGGTTTATGGGAATATCTGAATCTATACATTATATATGTATAACTCTCAATCAGATCTCTTTAAAATTTAAAAAGTCTGGTGATTTCATGAAGTGGTATGAAGCTAACGGATTAACTAAAGATAATATCTCTGAATTTAATAAAAGATTTATCTTATTTCAGGAATTTGGAGATAAAAAAGACTTCATTGCATCACTCTCTAACCAGTCAGTTAAATTTCTAACTCATAAAGATGTTACAGCAGATGCAAGGGAAAAGATAATTGATGGTGGAATAAAAAAAGCTGAAACTATAAAAGAATTATTAGCTCCTGTAAGGGATCAGATAGCAATTGAGTTTGAAAAGAAAACTAAAAGTTATGTAAACTATAAAAAATTAGATAAGATGAAAACTAGGATCACTAAAGTAGAAGATGGGAATGAATTAGATTCTTTAAAAGCAGACTTAGATGCTTTGGAGATCCATTTAAAGGAAATGAAACAGGCTGTTAAGGATAAAGAAAAGGAATGGGAAAATAAAAATAATTTGAAATTGGTGAAGGGGTAGTTATTAAATACAAGATTCGATTAATATGATAAATTTAACGGAGGTTATGATGAATGGATGAATTACTAACAATAAAAGAAGTATCAGCAAAGTTAAAAACAAATGTAAGTAGTGTATACAAACTTATAAAGGGGAATCAGTTGAAATCAATAAAATTAGGGAGTATTAAAATTAGAGCTTCCACACTGGACAGGTTTATAGAAAATTTAGAAATGGAGCAAAATAATGGCTAGAGTTTATAAGAAAAATAATGGCAAATGGTACTTTTCTCTTGAGATTGGTACCATTGATGGTAAAAGAAAAAGACTGAATCGGTTAGGGGGAAAGACTAAAAAGGAGTGTGAGAAGAAATTAAGACAAGTAATAAATGAATTTGAGGATGCAGGATTTCACAAAGATGTATCTAACATTACATTTTCTGATTATTTAGATTATTTTATTGAGAATTATATGAAAATAAATCTTAGGGAAACAACTTTTAAAAATAGAATTACTATGATTGATAAACATTTTAAAAAAGACTTAGGGGGGTATAAATTAAAAAATATATCCCCTATTGTTTTAAATGGATTTATCAATAATAAGGTGAAGGCTGGGTATAAGAAAAGTTATATTGGGCAGATATATAGTTATATGAAATTAATATTTAGGTATGCAGTTCATCCAACTAATTTTATAAAATTAAATCCAGCAGAACATATAGAGATGCCTAGGATGGAAGAAAATTCTAAAAAGATACAGGTTTTAAGTGATGCCGAGCTAATGACTTTGTTTAAAGAATTTAAGAAAACAGAATATGAGATAGCTTTTATAATAGCTTTTCATACTGGAGCTAGATTAGGAGAGGTCATGGGGCTTAAATGGGATTGTGTGAACATAGAGGAAAAATATATAATGATAGAAAGATCTCTCTATTCAGTTGGAAAACAAAAATATATATTTACTAAGCCAAAAAATAAGAGTTCAGAGAGAAAAATTATTATAGGTGAGACACTCATAAATCATTTGAAAGAACATAAGAAAAATCAGCTGAAATTAAAGTTCATGTGTGGGCGATATTTTGAAAATAATAATTTAGTTGTAGCGAGGCATGATGGAAAGATAATATCACCTCTAACCTTAAAAAGATATTGTTCCTCTCTCAGTAATCGACTAGGATTTCAATTTAATTTTCATATGTTACGGCATACCCATGCGACTATGCTGTTGGAATCAGGTGCTAATATAAAAAATATCCAAGCTAGGTTAGGACATGCAAATATATCTGTAACATTAGATACATATTCTCATGTGACAAAAAAAATGGAAACTGAAACAGTGGATATTTTAGAAAAAAGAGTAAAGAATTTTTAAATGGCACACAGAAGGCACACCGCTATATTTATAAGAGTTCTTAATAGCTTAAAAACGTTGAATTTAAAGGAATTATAAGAAAAATGATACTATCGAGTGGGAATAATTTTTCGTTAATATATTCCAATCTAATTAAATCTAAAAACTTGAAAAACCTTGATTTTTAAAGGTTTAAAGCTTAAAGCAACATCTTAACAATTCTAATTAAATCTAATAAATGTGATTATCACTTTTATAGTCACATTTTTATTTTATCTTATACTCCATAGAAAAAGGTCTACCAATTAAGGTAGACTTTTTTCTTGAGTATTTAAATTATTGTAGGGGTAGCGGTTCAAAGATGAAAACCACTCCTTCCCCCCTACATTATTTTCTTAAGGGTTTAAGTAGTACCTGAGTAGGTGCCGTAGCAGGACAAATTGCAGGAAAAGATACTGAGTCAACACTAACAGGAGCTGCTGCAGGTGGATTAGCAGGTGTAGGTCTAGGTCTAGGTCTAGGTCTAGGTTATTATTTTGACAGACAAGAAGCCGCACTGAGAGCAGAACTTCAAAAACAGGAGTTTCTCTAAAAAGAACCAATAATAAATTAGAACTGGTTATGCCAGGAAATCTAACCTTTAACAGTAGTAGTTCAAATATAAATAGTGACTTCTACGAAGTATTAGACTCTGTATCTAAAATATTAAAAAAATATAATAAAACTGATATATTTATTTCAGGACACACAGATAATACGGGTAAAGACTCTTATAATATGACTTTATCTCAAGATAGAGCAAATAGTGTAGCAAAATATCTGAAATCAAGAGGGGTAGCAGAAACTAGAATTACAAGCAAAGGTTTAGGGTCTAAATATCCTGTAACTTCTAACTCTACTTCACAAGGAAGAGGAGATAATAGAAGAGTTGAGATAGAAATAACAGAAAAAAAAGGATAGTTTTCGTTCTGTTTTAAATAAACAATTCATTTAAGAGGTTTGGGTTCTGTAAACTAAAAAGACTCAAACCTCTTAGTTTTTATAGAATAAATTAGATTAAGATGCCAGATAACTATATAGGAGATAATTTTGTCCTTCTGAAGATTCTCAACAATAAAAAAATAGGGATGATCTCTCATCCCTAAAATTTATTATTTATTTAATTTTACCTTCATCAATAGATCTCCAACCTTTACATCTCCTGTAGCTACTATTTTTAATTCAGCAACTTCATCCATGTTAGATATGATGATTGGCGTTTTTGCAGATTTTGTATTTTTTAGAATATACTCAAGATCATACTTTACTAGCTCATCTCCCTTTTTTATATCTCCAGGAGTAACTAGTCTTTCAAATCCTTGTCCGTCTAATTTTACTGTATCGATCCCAAAATGAACTATCATTTTCAATCTACATTCAAGATCGAAACTAACTGCGTGATTAGTATCAAAGATATCAATCTCAGCATCAGCTAGAGCATAAATAGATCCTTCGGTCGGCTCTATAGCGCACCCATCTCCTATCATTTTTTGAGCAAACGCTTCATCAGGTACCTCTGATAAATCGATAACTCTACCATTTAATGGTGAGTATATTTCAATATAGTTTTCCTCTTTATTTTTTTTGAAAAAATCAAATAATCCCATTTTAAATCCTCCTATATATAATCCTTATCAGTACAATAATTATACTATTTCTTTATCATTTTTTAAAGATTAAAAAAGTTTTAATCTTTACTCATTAAAACGTAATATCTAACCATTCCTTAAGTCTCTAAATCAAAAGATTCGAAGCTAAATTCTTACTTATTTCTTCACCCTTTAAAAGTTCCACCAATTTCAATGCAAATGCCATAGCTGTCCCTGGTCCTCTAGATGTTATAAAATTCCCATCGACGACCACATCTAAATCATCTCTATAGGTGGCTCCAAATAGATGCGATTCCACACCCGGGTAACAGGTGGCCTGTCTATCTTCTAAGAACCCCATTTTCCCAATCACAAGGGGTCCCGCACAGATGGCTCCTATATATTTATCCTCCAAATCAAAACTTATAATCTGTTTCTTTAATATTTTTGATGAATCTAAATTTAGCGTTCCTGGCATTCCACCTGGCAAGACCATCATATCATAATTTTCATGATTTATCTCCTCTATC
Source organism: Psychrilyobacter sp. (assembly GCF_037132775.1). Classification (GTDB taxonomy): domain Bacteria; phylum Fusobacteriota; class Fusobacteriia; order Fusobacteriales; family Fusobacteriaceae; genus Psychrilyobacter. The sequence goes on along the minus strand of NZ_JBAHZY010000056.1, from coordinate 5,996 downwards.
AGAATGTCAGCTATCACCTTTATGTTGTGAGCTCCTGCTACCTGTATATTTCCTCCCAGAGCAACTAAATCAACTTCAATCTCTGCTCTTCTCAAAATATCCACTGTAGTCAGTGCCTCTATCTCCTCAAATCCTGCAACTAAATACACTGCCACTTTTACCATTTTAACCTCCTATACCCTGCACAACCATAGTTATACCACTAATAATAGTTTTTATTCCAACAGCCATTATAAATAACTGCATCACCCTGGACAGTACAAATAAAACCAATTCTCCAAATATTTTTTCTATAATATCTGCACCAGAAAACATAAAGTGGATGATTAAAAATACCACAACACAAGATAGGGTACTAGAAATTATCCCTGCTTCCTGCCTTATAAGTAGTACCCCTGCCAATGAACCTGGACCAACTAACATGGGAAAAGCCATGGGAATTATCCCTTGTTTTATCTCTTCCTTCTCTGTTAATTCCTCCTGTGGTTCATCTTTTTTTTTATGTTTTTCACTAAATAATAGATTCTTTAAAGCTACAACAACTAAGATTATTCCTCCCGCTATTTTAACTTCTTTCATCTCCACCCTGAAAAAATTATGCATCATAAATGATCCTACAACAGCAAATACCGCCATTATGGAAAATCCTGTAACAACTATCATTTTAAATAATTTTTTTCTAGTAATTTTTCCCATATCCTCTGTCAAACCTATAAATAATGGTACATTTCCAAATGGGTTCAATATAGCAATCATAGTCATAGCATTGATAAATATATTAATCACATAATCCATTTTATTTCACTCTCCTAATAATTTATATTCGACTTAATTTATCATATTCCTTGATTTTTTTCAATCTTATTTTCGATATTTTCTTGACTTAAAAAGTGTGAATTTATAAATAGTAGCTTCTGCCTTTAAAAAGAACAGTCCTCCTACGGTACATTTGACACCTTTTTCTTTCTGTAGTATATATAAATACTACGCTTATTTGGATTTTAGGAGGACCTTATGAAAAATATGATAATAGATCTCAGTTTGATTTTGATAATACAGGATTTATCAGAGATTATGTAAATAATCATTATTCCATGAGGAATCCCTTCCAGAAACTCAGATTCCAGACCCTAAAAGAGATTCTTTCGACCTGCTTCTTATAAAGTATGCAATTCAAAAAAATAGGACCTGTCCAGACGTAGGCAGACTACCAATAATTTTATAAGGCAGTCATTCTTTTCGTAAGAGATTGACAAGTACCCTTAAATGTGTTAAAAATTAATTAGCATACTAGAATGACGAGTGCTAAAAAATTTTAGGAGGATTTACTATGCATAAAGAAACATTAAATTTTCAGACTGAAACTAAAGAACTGTTAAACCTAATGATCCATTCTATCTACACACATAAAGAAATTTTTTTAAGAGAATTAGTATCTAATGCCAGTGATGCTTTAGACAAACTAAAATTTAAAGCTCTTACAGATCAAAATTTATTGAAAGATGACAACGAATTTAAAATAGAGATATTTATAAATAAGGAAAAGAATACCATTACTATCAAAGATAATGGTATTGGAATGACCCATGAAGAGGTTATCTCAAATATCGGTACTATTGCAAGCTCAGGATCCCGTGCATTTACAGAAGCTCTCAAAGAGGCAAAAAATAATAAAGATGACCTATCTATCATCGGACAATTTGGAGTAGGGTTCTATTCATCATTTATGGTAGCTGAGAAGATCACTCTTAAAACTAAAAGTCCTGATTCTGATACAGGGGTCAAATGGGTATCTACAGGAGAAGGTAGCTTTACCATAGAAGATACTAAGAAATCTAGCAGGGGAACAGAAATTATCCTCCACCTTCGATCTGAAGAAAATAAGGAAGATTCCAATGCAGAATATTTGGAGGAGCATAAGATCAAAGAATTGATCCAAAAATATTCTGACTATGTAAGGTATCCAATCTTACTTGAAGTAACTAAAACTATTGAGGATAAAGAAACTAAGGAAAAAATAGAAACAGTGGAACAGGAAAAAATAAATTCTCAAACTCCTCTATGGAAAAAATCTAAAACTGAAATTACAGAAGAGGAATACAATGAATTTTATCAGGGAAAATTCCACGACTGGACAAATCCTTTAAAAACCATCCATTTTAAGGTGGAAGGAAATTTAGAGTATTCCGCACTGCTATATATCCCGTCTAAAACTCCTATGGATTTTTACTCCAAAGAGTTTGAAAAAGGACTTCAATTATATAGTAAAAATGTCTTTATCATGGATAAATGTAAGGAATTGATTCCGGATCACTTCAGATTTATCAAGGGATTGGTAGATTCTTCAGATCTTTCTCTAAATATATCCCGTGAAATCTTGCAGCAGAACAGGCAGCTAGTAATAATCGCTAAAAATTTAGAGAAAAAGATCCAAAGAGAATTGGAGAAGATGTTAAAAACCGACAGAGATGAATATATCAAATTTTGGAATGAGTTTGGTATAAATATCAAGGGTGGAATCTATGAAGATTTCGGTAGACATAAGGATACACTTAAAAATCTTTTGATTTTTAATACTACAAAAGGTGAGAATATGACCACTCTGATAGAATATAAGGAGAGAATGCCTGAAGATCAAAAACATATCTACTATGTTTCTGGAAATAATATCAAAAGTTTGGAAAGAATGCCTCAATTGGAGGGTATTAAGGAAAAAGGGTGGGAAGTTTTATACTTTATCGATAAAATCGATGAATTTGCCATCAAAGCTCTAGGAAACTTCGAAGATATTACATTTAGATCCATCCACGAAGCCAATGAAGAGCTTTCCAGTGATGACGATAAGAAGATGTTAGATGAGGTTGAAAAAGAAAATTCTGATCTATTTAGCAAGATTAAGGAGGCTTTAGGAGATAAAGTTTCTAAAGTCAGACCTACTACAAGACTTAAATCCAGTGCTGTCTGCCTTGTTAGTGGTACAAACGGCATCTCATTTGAGATGGAAAAATTAATGGCTGAGATGCCTGGTGAAAACCCTATGGGACCTATTAAGGCAGAAAGAATCTTAGAGATAAATTCCAACCATGAATTATTTAAAGCCTTGATTAAAGTCAATGAAATCCATCCAGAAAACTTAAATAAGTATGCAGAAGTATTATATTCTCAAGCTTTACTTATAGAAGGATTCCAATTAGAAGACCCAATAGAGTTTGCCAACAATATGACAGATCTATTGATAAAAGCTTCTAAGAACTAAAGTTAATCAAAACTTAAACTTTTAAAATTTTTAATTTGTTGACTAAATATAATTTCTTAAAACAATAAAAAGAAGCTAGAAATGAGATAATCTCATTTCTAGCTTCTTTTTATATAAATAATTTTATTTTCTTGCTTCTTTTAACTTATCTGCCATAACAACTGCCATAGCTTCTAATTTTGTATAATCATCCGATCTTGGAGTTCCTTTTACCTCTACAGGTTCTCCTATAACTTCTACACCTCTAAGTGAATCAGCAAAAACTTGTATCCCTCTTACTCCTCCTCCACTCCACATCATATTTCCAAAGATACCTAAATATCTATTTTTTAATCCATAGTTCTGTAGTTTAGACAGGATTGGTTGAACTTTTGGATAAACTGCATTGTTATGTGAACAAGATCCTATGAACAATCCTTGATATTTCCATATATCACTGATTATATATGAGTGATCTGTTTTAGACGCATCATACATCTTTATATCTATGATTCCCTCTTTAGATAGTTGTCTTGCAATTGCATTTGCCATTTTTTCTGTATTTCCATACATAGAACCATAGACTATTACTACACCTTCGGCTTCTGGTTCCATCTTAGACCACGCATCATAGTGACCTAATACTCTAGCTATCTCTGCTCTCCATACTGGACCATGACAAGGAGCTATACACTTGATGTCTAACCCTTTTAATTTTTTTATAGCCGCCTGTGTAGGTGCTCCATACTTACCTACGATATTTGCATAGTATCTTCTCATCTCATCTTCAAAGAAACTAAGATTTAACTGGTCATCAAATATTCCTCCATCTAACGAACCAAAACTTCCAAATGCATCATTTGAAAATAGTGTTCCCGTAGTAGATTCATATGTAACCATAGATTCTGGCCAATGTACCATAGGTACCATGGCAAATGTAAGGTTATGTTTACCCAATTTTAAAGTATCTCCTTCCTTGACTACGAGCCTATTGTTTTCACAACGTTCTTTTGAACAGTCATAAAATGCATCTAGCATTGGAAAAGTCTTTACATTCCCCACTAGAGTAACATCGGGATGCAGTCTAATTATATCCTTTATAGCTCCTGCATGATCTGGTTCCATATGATTTATTATTAGATAGTCTATCTTTTTGCCCTGCAATACTCCCTCAACCTTCTCTAGGAAATTTTCACTAGTTCCAATCTCTACCGTATCAATAAGTGCTACCTTTTCATCTAAAATAAGGTATGAGTTATAAGAAACTCCCTTATCTAGTGGTAGATAGTTCTCAAATCTTTGAGTTTTTCTGTCATTTACCCCTACCCAAAAAATATTGTCACTTACATTTTCAACATTATGCATCCTAACTCCTCCTCAATAATTTTAATCTAAACGTTCATTATATTTATCTTTTAAGTAATTTCTTCCTTTAAATATGAACAATTATAATTTTATCCTTATTATATAATATCAAATATTCTACTTCCAAACAAGTGAAAAAAATAATCTATTTTATAATTTTCTATTCTAGTTCAAGTTTATGGTATAATTCTAATTATGTCAATAATTTTAGGAGGTTATTTTATGGACCCGGTATTTTTTACCATTGGAAGTTTTGAAGTACACTACTATGGTCTTATGTATGCCATTGCATTTCTATTAGGAATTGAACTAGTTAAAATAGAAGGAAAGAGAAAGGGGTTTGATCCTGCACTCATGGAAAACTTTGCCTTTATAGCTATGATCTCTGGTTTATTAGGAGGGAGGTTATATTATGTGTTGTTTAATCCTACTTACTACTTTAGTCACCCAGGAGATATATTAGCTGTTTGGAAAGGTGGTATGGCAATCCATGGAGGAATTTTAGGAGGAATAGTCGGTACATATTTCTTTGCTAAAAAACACAAGATATCTATGTGGAGTTTAGGAGATATTGCTGCTGCACCATTTATCTTAGGCCAAGCAATTGGTAGGATAGGTAATTTTATGAACGGGGAAGTTCATGGAGTTCCTACATTTACCCCATTTAATGTTATATTTTCTATTAGGCCAAAATTTGTAGAGTGGTACAAGGCCTACGATTCTTTGAGTTTAACAGCTCAAATAAAATTTAAGGAGTTAGTACCTTGGGGCATTGTGTTTCCAAATTCATCCCCAGCAGGAAGTGAATTTCCGAGCTTAGCCTTACATCCAGCCATGTTATATGAATTACTTTTAAACTTTATAGCTTTTCTGTCTATTTGGTTTTTCTTCAAACTCAAAAATTATAAGGCAGGAACTGTATGGTTTATCTATATAATAGAATACAGCCTTATTAGAACTTTCGTCAGTTTCTTTAGAAGTGAAGACCTGATGTTTTACGGGTTCCGTGCTCCCCATGTTATCAGTGTAATTTTAGTTATTTGGTCTGTATTTATGATTAAATATTTTAACAGAAAAAAAACAAACTCTCATAAATAAAATATTTAGATCTAGTAATTAATTACTAGATCTTTTTTAATGCCTGTATTAAATAAAACCATTAGAAGTTGTCCTACAGAAAAATCCAATAATAAAATATGAATAAAATGAAAGTAGAATTCTTGATTTAGAAGGAAAATTTTAATAAAGTTCGTATTTGGTGTATAATCATTTCAAGTCGACCACTTGAAATAAAAAAAGACCTTTTTTCATAAAAACCGATATAATGTAGTTACGACAACAAACATTAAAGGAGTTAATTTATGAAAAAAGGATATAAACATTTTAGCATATATGA
>NZ_JBAHZY010000039.1:0-19032 GCF_037132775.1 Psychrilyobacter sp. | reverse complement strand
CATATATGCTAAAATGTTTATATCCTTTTTTCATAAATTAACTCCTTTAATGTTTGTTGTCGTAACTACATTATATCGGTTTTTATGAAAAAAGGTCTTTTTTTATTTCAAGTGGTCGACTTGAAATGATTATACACCATTTAATCAATTCTCAAAAAAAATGAAATACCCTTGGAATCTAGAATTATAGCTACAGCAGATACATATTCTGCACTTACTACATCCAGGATATACCAAAGGAAGAGAACCCACAGAGAGGCAGTTAAAATTTTAAAAGAAATTTCAGGGATTCAGCTGAACAGTGGGATAGTAGAGATACTCATGAAAAAGAGAATGAAAAAATGGAAAAAATATTAGTGAAGTCAGGATTTAATATAAATAGTGATGATTAAGATAAAATATTAGTTAAATAGGGAAATAGAAGCCCTCTTAAGTGAACATAGAAAAGCTGCGGTATAATGGCTTAAAGATGTTTATTTAGAAGGTTTCTAAATGTAGGAGGTGATTTTTATGGAACTTATGCATCTACTTAAAGAGGTTTATAATATAAAAAAAATAATAAACGTTCCCGGGATGAGATACTTGAACTCCAAAAAAACAAATTGAATGATCTTATTGAACACGTACTAAAAAATTCGAAATTTTATCGTGAATTTTATGGAAAACATGGAATAACTCTGGAAAACTATAAAATGATAGACTATAGTAAATACTCTACAATTGATAAAGAAATTATAATAGATAATTTTGATGATCTTATTTGTACAAAAGATTTTAACCGGAAAAAATTGGAAGATTTTGTAAGTCATAGAGAAAATTGGGGAAAAAAATATAAAGGAAGATATGTAACCATGACCTCTTCCGGGTCTACAGGAAACCCTATAATATTTGTCTATGATCAAAAGGCATGGGCTACAGTGAAGATTTTTCTTATAGGAAGGGTAGATGTTTCTCATAAGATTAAATTATTAAAAAAAGAGAGGATTGCTTTTGTTATAGCAACAGGAGGAAATTTTGCCGGTTATAATCTGGCTCAGGAAGCTAAAAATATCAACTATACAACACTAATTTTGGATGTGAATGGTGATTTTCAGGAGATAATAAATTCATTGAATGAATTTCAGCCGACTATATTATCCGGTTATTCCTCATCTATAGCCGCCCTGGCAGAAGAAAAACTCAATGGAAACTTAAATATATCTCCAAAAAGAGTATTCTGTTCAGCTGATGAATTGACTCGAAACAGAAAAGAGGTAATTGAAGGAACATTCGGAGTATCTCCCTTGAATTTTTACGGAGCAAGTGAATCTTTGGGGATGGCGTCTGAAATTCCTGAAAGAGGAAAAGTTTTTCTTTTTGATGATTATTATAAATTTGAGATAGTTGATGAAAAAATGTAGGAAGTACTGCCAGGAGAAGTAGGAGATCTCATAGTAACGAACCTTTATAACTATGTGATGCCCCTTTTAAGGTATAAGATGGAAGATAGATTGAAAAAATCCAAAGATCAAAATTTTAATTTTACTCTTATAGATGAAATTGGCGGAAGGGTAGTGGATGATCTTTATTTTGAAAAGGCGGACGGGAGCCAGGAAAAACTAACAGCTCTTCAGCTGGTAGGAATGTATTTTAATAATGTAAAGAAAATTCAATTTGTCCAAGAAGATAAAAATACCTTGAAAATTCAATTTGTAGGAAGGGGAGAAATAGAACCCCAGAAAGAAATTTTATCCCTAATGATTAATTTTTTAAGCTGAAGGTCTTATCCTTGCCTTCTTAAGCACTCATAGGACTGTATAGAAAATAATAATAAAAAAGCCGGCAGATCTGCCGGCTTTTAAAATGAAATTTATTTTTTGTTTTTTACCAATAGGAAATAATAGATGGCAGGGAAAATTAATCCGCCAGAAAGAGCGTTACCAATGGTAACAGGGATAATGTTATTCATAAACATCTCTCCTAAAGTATAATTTGCTCCTAACATCATTCCTAAACTTAAAACAAACATATTAGCAATTACATGCTGAAATCCACAGAGTACAAATAACATAACTGGAAACCATACACCTATAACTTTAGATACAAGGTCTTTTCCAGACATGGTCATCCAAACACCTAGGGCTACTAAAACATTACAGAAAAATCCACTGGTTACAGCTTCAGAGAATCCTAGGACTGCCTTATGTTCTGCCATACTTAGAGCTACAGAATGGATTGCTTCAGGTTTATATAAGCCTGCTGTGATAGCTAATGCAGCAGCAGCTATGGAACCTACAAAGTTTCCTAGCCATACAAAGGTCCAATTTCTCAGTAAATTTTTAAAACTGATTTTTTTATCAAATAGTGCAAGGGTCAATAGGTTGTTACTGGTAAATAATGATCCTCCTACAACTATACATAACATTATTCCAACTGGAAAGACACTGGCTCCCAAAAAACTAGCTAATCCTGTATCTACTCTAGTTCTCATAGTCTGAGTAACGGTCATATATCCGATATACCCTAAAGCAATAAAAAATCCACCGAGGATCCCAAATAAAAATATATTGATACTTTTACTGTTTGCTTTTTTTATTCCCATCTTAACAACATTATCTGCTGTTTCATAATTATCGTACATGTTTTCTTTACACATAATACACCTTCCTTTTTAATTTCCTAAATTTGAACACGAAGTATATTATATCATAGAAAAGTAGAATAAAAAATATTTTTCCCACTTACTTTTAAAAAAATACAGAAAAAATTGGAAAAAAGTCAAAAAAGTACTAATAATAGTAGTGTAAAAAATTTAAATTTTTTTGGGGGGAATGGGATGTTAAAACAAGTAATACAATGTGTGCCTAATTTTAGCGAGGGAAAAGATTTAGAAAAAATAGAAAAAATAATTGCTCCTTTAAAAAATAGAGAGGGGGTAAAACTTCTCAGTGTAGAACCGGATAAAGATTATAATAGAACAGTTGTAAACATAATCGGAGAGCCATTAAAAGTGCTAGAAGCTGTATATGAAGCAATAGGAATTGCTACGGAGTTAATAGATCTAAACGTTCATAAAGGGGAGCACTCTAGGATGGGAGCTACAGATGTAGTGCCTTTTATACCAATTAAAAATATAGAGATGGAGGAGTGTATAGAGCTGGCTATAACATTGGGGAAAAAGATAGCGGATAACTATAAGGTCCCAGTATTTTTATATGAGGAAGCAGCTACCTGCAAGGAAAGAATTAACCTTGCTACCATAAGAAAGGGACAATTTGAAGGAATGGCAGAAAAATTGAAAGATCCTCAATGGAAACCTGATTTTGGAGAGAGTTCACCTCATAGAACAGCAGGAGTAATAGGAGTAGGAGCTAGATTACCTCTAGTAGCCTTCAATATAAACTTGGGAACGACAGATATAAATGTAGCTAAAAATATTGCTAAGGCAATCAGACATTCTAGTGGTGGATTCAGGTATATAAAAGCTGGCCCTGCAGAGTTGAAAGAAAAAGGGATAGTACAGGTGACTATGAATGTAGTAAACTATAAAAAAACACCTATTTATAGAGTTTTCGAGACTGTAAAGATGGAAGCTAAAAGATACGGAGTACCGGTACTGGGAAGTGAGATCATAGGAAGTGTACCTATGGAAGCTCTTGTTATGAGTATGGAATATTATTTAGGTTTAGATGGATTTTCAATGGAAAAGGTTTTGGAATATAATCTATAAAAAGAAAGAGCTTAATTATAAATTCGACCGAAGGTCGTATGGGGGTAGTTTAAAATGTATGCTGATTTAATTATAAAAAACATAGGGAATTTGATTACTCTGGGAGAGGGAGAAAAACCCAGAGCCGGAAAAGAAATGAATGAAGTGGAGATAATAAAAGATGGATATATAGTTATAAAAGATGGAAGATTTTTAGAGGTAGGATCAGGGAAGGCAGATAAAAAATATATAGGAGAATCTACCCTTATAAAGGATGCCATGGGACTCACTGTAACTCCTGGATTAATTGATCCACACACACATTTGGTCCATGGGGGTAGTCGTGAAAATGAATTCTCTAAAAAATTAGAAGGGGTTCCCTATATGGATATCTTAAAAGCCGGAGGGGGAATTTTGAGTACAGTGAATTCCACAAAGCAGGCTAGTTTTGAAGAGTTATATATAAAGGCTAAAAAAAGTTTGGATAAGATGTTATCTTTTGGTGTAACCACTGCAGAAGCTAAGAGCGGGTATGGTCTAGATATTGAAACTGAATTAAAACAATTAGAAGTAGTAAAAAAATTAAATGAAGATCATCCTATAGATTTGATATCAACATATTTAGGAGCTCATGCTCTCCCGCCTGAATATAGGGATAGGAGAGAAGACTTTATTGACGAGATAATAGGAGCCCTGCCTATAGTTAAAGAGAAAAAATTAGCGGAATTTTGTGATGTTTTTTGTGAAGAGGGAGTTTTTTCCATAGAGGAAACCAGAAAAATATTAAATGCTGCTAAAGATCTTGGATTTAAAGTGAAGATCCATGCAGATGAGATTGTAACCTTAGGGGGAGCAGAATTATCGGCAGAGTTAGGAGCCTTTTCCGCTGACCATCTTATGGCTACCAGTGAAAAAGGGATGGAAGAGATGGCAAAAGTTGGAGTGATAGCTGACATCCTGCCTACAACCTCATTTAATTTAAATAAAGACTATGCAGATGCTCGTCTGATGATTGAAAAAGGTGTGGCAGTAGCCATATCTACAGATTATAATCCGGGAAGTTCTCCTACAGAGAATTTACAACTAGCTATGCAACTGGGATCATTAAAATTAAAGATGACTCCTAAAGAGGTTATCACTGCTGTTACTGTGAACTCTGCTTATTCGGTGGATAGAGGAAAAGAAGTTGGGAGTATCACCAAAGGAAAGAAAGCAGATTTTGTAATTTTTGATACACCAAACTTAGAGTATATAATGTATCACTTTGGAATCAACCACACCAAAGATGTATATAAAAATGGAATTCAGGTAGTGGCAGATGGGAAAGTGATTTATTAAGTAAAAACTAAAAACCAAAACTACGGATTACGCAAATAAATAAATAAATAAAACATGGGGGATAAATATGAGTTATTTAAATGTAGAATTAGGAGAATTTATAGAGGTGGTGGATTCAAATGCACCAGCACCTGGAGGTGGGAGTGTATCGGCTCTCTCTTCATCATTGGGGATAGCACTATCAAGGATGATGGCAGCATTGGCTATAGATAAGAAAAAATATAGAGAGTTTGATGACATGATCAAGGAGGAGTTTTTAACTAAACACCGAAGACTTCTAAAGATAAGAAAAAGAGTAGAAATATTGATAGATGAGGATACTAAAGTTTTTAATGATCTTATGGAAGTATTTAAACTGCCAAAAGATACCGATGAAAATAAAAAAATTAGAGATGAAGAAATTCAGAAAGCTACTTTAAAAGCTACTGAAGTTCCCTTTGAAATAGCAAAAGTATCTTTAGAAGCCATGGAATTACTGCCGTTTTTCTCTAAGTATGGAAATCTGAATGCAGTGACAGATCTAGGTGTGGGAGCTATGCTTTTAGAAACGGGTGTCAGAGGAGCTATACTTAATGTAAAGATAAATCTAGGATCTTTAAAAGATCAAGATAAAGTGGAGAGATTTAAGAGAAACTATGAAAGGATCGAAAAGGAATCTATACTACTAAAGGAAACAATTATGGATTTTGTAAACGAAAAAATTAAGTTATAAAAAGGAGAGAGTAGATGAAGTATATTACAAACTATATGGTAGAAAAATTAGTGGAGATACTCAATATCCCCAGCCCTAGTGGAGACACTGAAAAGGGGATAGCAGTATGCAGAGATGAGTTTGAAGAATTAGGTATGAAAACGGAAATAACTGCTAAAGGAGCATTGAAAGCAAGTCTGCCCGGCAAAAAAAAGGAGAGCAAAATAATTGCAGCCCACATCGATACCCTAGGTGGAATGGTAAAAGAGATTACATCTAACGGTTATTTAAAATTAACTCAGATCGGAGGATATTCTTGGAACTCTGTAGATGGAGAATATTGTACTGTATCCACTATAGATGGCAAGGAGATCAGAGGAACTATCCTATTTGAAAAATCATCTGTACACAACTATGGGGATGCTCCTAGAATAGATAAGAGAACAGAGGATAATATGGTAGTAAGGTTGGACGAACTGGTAGAAAACGCAGAAGACATAAAAAAACTGGGAATAAATATAGGAGATTTTGTATATTTAGACCCAAGGGTAGAGGTAAGCAAGTCTGGATTTATCAAGAGTCGTCATTTGGATAACAAAGCCGGGGTAGCGATTATATTAGGAGTCTGTAAATATCTCATGGAAAATGAGATAGTTCCAGAATATACCCTAGAATTTTTTATATCTAACTATGAGGAAGTAGGACATGGTGCTTCGGGAATAGCTACACCCTTAACCCGTGAAATATTGGCGATAGATATGGCATCTCCAGGGATTGATCAGACTTCAAAAGAAAATAAGGTGACTATCTGTGCTAAGGATTCTTCAGGTCCCTATGATTTGGAGATGAAAAAACGTCTGGTGAACTTATGCCATGATGAAAAAATTGATTATGTTATAGATATTTATAAACATTATGGTTCAGATGCCAGTGCACTTTTACGTGGAGGAGCACAGGTTAAACATGCTCTTATTGGACCTGGAGTAGATGCATCTCATTCATATGAAAGAACCCATGTGGATGGACTTTTGAATACAGCTAAGTTAGTAATTGAATATTGTAGATAGAAAATATTGATAATTAGAAATATATAGATAGATAGAAAACATAAATTTATGGTAATCACCATAGATTTATGTTTTTTATTTAATTTGCATTTTACATATAAAGTGGGTAAACTATATTTAGAGATGATTAGTGCACATAAATAATAATTAGGGTAGGTGGAGAATGGAAAAAAAGTATTATGAATTATTGTCAAATAGATATAAAAATATAGGAGAAGTCACAAGTGAAATTATAAATTTAGAAGCTATACTCAATCTTCCCAAGGGAACGGAACATTATCTTACAGACCTTCATGGAGAATATCATGCATTCAGGCATCTGGTGAAAACAGCCTCTGGAAGTTTAAAAATAAAGATAGATGAACTTTTTGGAGACATACTTTCATTGGAAGAAAAACATAATTTTTCTAAATTAATATTTTATCCTGAAAAAATATTAGAAGGAAATAAATTAAACGAATATGAGAAGGTTCATTGGTATAGGGTATCTATAAAGAGGATTTTATCTCTGTTCAGATTAGTGTCATCTAAATATACACGATCTAAGATAAGGAAGGCATTGCCAAGTGAATATGCATATATATTGGAAGAGCTTTTGACATTGAATAGCAAAGATTTTAATAAGGAAGAATATTATTCCCAGATCATATCTACAGTAATAGAGTTAGGAATAGCAGATGACTTCATCATAAAATCTGTTAATTTGATCCAGCAATTGTCAGTAGATAAACTGCATATTTTAGGAGATATATATGACAGGGGAGCAGATCCACATAAGATTATGGATAAGCTCATAGGGCATCATAACTGTGATATTCAGTGGGGGAACCATGATATATTATGGGTAGGAGCATCTAAGGGACATTTTGCCTGTGTAGCCAATGTCCTTCGTATTTCTCTCCGGTATAGTAATTTAAAAACTTTAGAGGAGGGATATGGGATAAACTTACTGCCTCTAGGAAGATTTGCTATGGAGACCTATGGCGGGGATCCGTGTAAAGAGTTTTTACCCATAGCCAACAGTGATGAATTATTTAATGACGAGGAGCAGTATGTTCGTGGGCAGATGCATAAAGCTATAGCTATCATTCAATTTAAATTAGAATCAGAAATTATCAAAAAAAGACCTGAATTTCATATGGAAAAGAGGATGCTTTTAGAAAAAATAGATCAGACTAAGGGAACAATTATATTGAATGGTAAGGAATATAAGTTAACCAGTAATAATTTCCCGACTATAGATCCCAAAGATCCATACAAACTGATAGAAAGAGAGATGGAAGTCATAGAAAAAATAGCTAAGTATTTCAAAAAGAGTGACAAATTGCAAAAGCATATTCGTTTTTTCTTTTCCAATGGAAATATATACCTAAAATATAATAATCAATTGATGTTTCATGGATGCATTCCCATGGATTCTGATGGGAACTATAAATGTTTTACCATAGATGGGAAGGAATATTGTGGTAAGGAACTTATGGAAAAATTTGAAAAATTAGCTCGTAAAGCTTACTTTAAAGGGGATAAAAAAGACTTAGACTGGTTCTGGTATATGTGGACGGGTGAATATTCTCCTCTTTTTGGTAAGGAGGATATGAAAACTTTTGAGAGATATTTTGTTAGGGAGAAAGAAACACATAAAGAGATAAAGAATCCATACTATACATTGAGGGAGGATGAAGAGGTAATATTGAAACTCATGGATCACTTTGGTGTTTTAAAAGAAAATGGTCATGTTATAAATGGTCATACACCTGTACTGACTAAAAATGGTGAGTTGCCTATAAGGGCGGGGAAAAAGTTGTTAGTAATTGATGGTGGATTATCCAAGGCATATCAGTCAAGTACTGGGACTGCTGGGTATACCTTGATTTATAATTCCTATGGTTTGAGACTAGCTTCTCATAAGCCATTTAAAAGTATTGAAAAAGCCATTGAAGGCAGTCATGAAATAATATCGGTAATACAATTAGTAGATAAGGCAGAGAGAAAAAAAGTTAAAGATACAGATACAGGGGAGGTCCTTATAAAGAGTTTAGAGGAGCTAAGGGTGTTATTAAAGATGTATAGGAACGGGAGTCTTATAGGGAAATATTAATGTACACTATTTCTGTTGAAAGACAATGAAAAAAGGTTGACTTTTACCCAATTAAAGATTATTATATGATCAAAGATAGATTTATATAGTAGTTTAAAAGTATTTGTGAACACTAAAAGGAGAATTTATGAATTTATCTGAAAGACAATATAGAATAATAGACATTGTTAGAACAAATGGTTCAATTACAGGGGAAAAGATCGCTAAGATCTTAGGAGTTACAAGATCAGCCCTAAGAACAGATTTTTCCTTTTTAATAAAATTAGAGGTTGTAAAATCTAAAACCAAGGTAGGATATAGTCTTAACCTGCAAAAACCTAAAAAAATAGACAGTTCTTCATTGAAAAATCTAAGTGTAACAAAATTTATAGGTGAAGCTTTAGTTTTATCAGAAAAGGCAAGTATCCATGATGGGATAGTAGAAATATTTACAAAGGATTCGGGAACCATCTACATAACTAATGGAGATCTTCTTTCTGGTGTAGTTTCTAGAAAAGATCTACTTAAAGCAGCTATAGGAGGGATGGATCTTTCTACCCTACCGATAAGTTTAATAATGAGCAGGATGCCAAACATACATTTTTGTACGATAGATGCTACATTATTTGAAGCTGCTGAAATAATTGTAAAAAAAGAGATAGATTCCCTGCCTGTAGTTGAGTATTCTAAGGAATTGAATGGATATAAGATTGTAGGGAAGATTTCGAAAACGGATCTCAGTAAGGTTTTATTTGAAATCTTATTGTAGCTGCCGTAGATGACAGGAGGGATTTCTATTATTGATATATATTTTATTAAAGATGATGCTATAGTGGATTCAGAAGTGATCTTAAAAGTAATTAAAGATGAATTGAATCGTGAAGACTTTAAATTGATAGAAATAATGTTGAAAGAATTTAAGGCCTTAGAAGTTTTAAACTCGCAGAACCTAGTTTTTTATAGTCTAAAAGATAAAAAACGACTCCGAAAGTTAGAGAAATTTTGTGCAGAAAAAGATATTATACATTTTGATACTTTTAAAATTTTAAAATATGGATTTAAAAAATTATTTGCAAAATCCAAAGCAAATTCATTTAAAAAAATGGATGAAAAATATTTTAAGCGTATTGAAGCTATGGAATTTGCAGTAAAATATGACGATGGAAAGATTCGTCGGGGGATATTAGAAGCGGACCTATTGATTGTAGGCCTGTCTAGGACATCTAAAACACCGCTATCCATCTATTTGGCCAATAAAAGTGGCTTAAAGATAATAAATATACCATTGGTTCCGGAAGTTCCTATTCCAAAAGAGGTCTTTGAAGCAACCCAGATAATTGGGCTGACCATATCTATAGACAAATTAAATAAGATTAGGGAGCAGAGATTAAAAAACATGAAAGCACAGGAGAGAGCATCTAGCTATGCTTCTTTTGGAAGAATATTGGAAGAATTAGATTATTCAGATAAAATAATGAAAAAATTGCGATGCCCAGTAATAGATGTCTCGGAAAAAGCCATCGAAGAAACAGCAGAGATCATCTTAGAATTAATAAAAGCTTAAACGCTCAAGGAGGATTAACTCATGAAAAAATTTATTTATACCTTTAACGAAGGTGGAAGGGAGATGAAGTCATTATTGGGAGGAAAGGGTGCAAATCTTTCTGAAATGACTAAATTAGGACTACCTATTCCCAAAGGATTTGTTATAACTACAGAAGCTAGTATGAAATATTATGAAGAGGATAAAAAAGTATGGAAGGACTTAAAAAAAGAGATAGTGCAAAACTTAAAAAACTTAGAGGAAGTGACAGATAAAAATTTTGGAGGAGACAATCCACTTTTTGTTTCAGTGAGATCTGGTGCTGCCATATCTATGCCTGGAATGATGGATACAATCTTAAACTTAGGTCTAAACGATAAAACATATAAGTTACTGGCAACGCAGACAGGAAATGAACAGTTTGCTTTTAATAGTTATAAAAGATTTATACAAATGTTTTCGGAGGTAGTATATGGAATTGAAAAGTATAAGTATGATTTACTTGAAAAAGAACTTGAAAAGAATGGAGTTGAAAAAGAAACTTATATTAAAGAATATAAAAAACTCTTTAAATCAGAAGTAAACCTTAAATTTCCAGAAGATCCAATGGATCAACTCTTAGCTGCAATCGAAGCAGTATTTAGCTCTTGGAATAACCCGAGAGCTATCTACTACCGTAATTTAAACAGTATTCCACATGATATCGGAACAGGTGTTACTGTCCAGTCTATGGTATTTGGTAATATGGGAGATACTTCAGGAACAGGAGTAGTATTTACTAGAAATCCTTCTTGTGGTGAAAATAAATTATTTGGAGAATTTTTAATCAATGCTCAAGGGGAAGATGTAGTAGCAGGGATAAGGACTCCTAGAAAGATAGAAGACTTAGAAGCTGTAATGCCTAAATCGTATAAGAAATTAATAGACCTATGTAATCTTTTAGAAGATCATTATAAGGACATGCAAGATATAGAATTTACCATTGAAAATAATGAATTATATATCCTTCAAACAAGAAATGGAAAGAGAACTGCAAAGGCAGCTATAAAGGTAGCGATAGACCTAGTCAATGAGGGTATAATAACTAAAGAAAAAGCTATAATGATGATAGAACCCGAGATGATATCACAGTTACTACATCCAACATTTTCAGAGGAAGAGTTATCAAATTCGGAAGTTTTAGTAACTGGATTAGCGGCATCACCAGGAGCTGCAACAGGAAGAGTATACTTTAGTTCGGAAAAGATAAAGGAAAATAATGGAGGGATCTTAGTAAGATTAGAAACTTCTCCAGAAGATATTGAAGGGATGAACATAGCAAATGGAATACTAACTGTTCGTGGAGGGATGACTTCCCATGCAGCAGTAGTTGCCCGTGGAATGGGTAGATGTTGTATCTGTGGATGTGGATCACTGGATTTAAATGAAGAAAGAAGAGAATTTAAAGTAGGAAATATAACAGTTTCTGAGGGCGATTATATATCATTAAATGGAAGTACAGGAAATGTATACTTAGGTGAACTTAATAAAAGTAATTCTGGATTGACGGATGAATTTAAGACGATACTTGAGTGGTCTAGTGAAATTGGGGCGATGAAAGTCTTGGCAAATGCTGACACACCTTTAGATGCTAAGGTTGCTTATGATTTTGGAGCAGATGGAATAGGTCTTTGCAGAACTGAACACATGTTTTTTGAGGAAAAAAAGATAAATCATGTTAGAGAGATGATCTTAGCTGATAGTAGTCATGAAAGAAAGATAGCTTTAGATAATATTTTACCTCTTCAAAGACTTGATTTCACAGGGATATTTAAAGCTATGAAAGGTAAGCCTGTAACAGTAAGACTAATTGATCCTCCTCTACATGAGTTCTTGCCAAGAGAGAAAGAAGAGAAACTAAAGTTAACTGAATCTATGGGAATCACTATGGAAGAGATAGAAAATAGAATGTTAAAATTAGAGGAATTAAATCCTATGTTAGGTCATCGTGGGTGTCGACTCGGAATAACTTATCCTGAGATATATGAGATGCAGTCTAGAGCAGTCATCGAAGCTGCAATAGAAGTTAAAAAATCTGGAATCGACGTGAAACCTGAGATAATGATTCCACTGGTAGGAAAAGTAGAAGAATTGGATTACTTGAGAAAAAGATTGGTATTAATAGTAGATGAAATAATTGAAAATTCAGATATAGAGCTAGAATATAAGATAGGAACGATGATAGAAGTTCCTAGAGCCTGTGTTACGGCTGATGAAATCGCCGAAAAAGCTGATTTCTTTAGTTTTGGAACCAATGACCTGACTCAAATAACTTTTGGATATTCAAGAGATGATGCAGGAAAGTTTATCTCTGATTATATTGAAAAAAATATTTTAGAAGCAGATCCATTTGAAACTATAGATATAAAAGGTGTAGGGAAATTAATGGAGATGGCAGTAAAGTTAGGTAGATCAGTAAAGAAAGGTATTAAGATAGGTGTCTGTGGAGAACACGGAGGAGATCCAAAGAGTATTGAATTTTTCCACTCCATTGGTCTAGCATATGTAAGTTGTTCACCATATAGAATCCCTATTGCCAAATTAGCAGTAGCACAGAACACTATAAAAGGAAGAAATTATTCTTTTTAAAAGATAAAAAATAAAATATATTTGTTATTTAGGTATATTTGTGATAGATTATAGAAGTGCAAGGGAGCTGGAAACGGCTGAGAGGGGACAATGTAGTCTCGACCTTTAACCTGATCTGGATAATTCTAGCGTAGGAAACGATGAAATATTATTTTATTCTTTAAAGACGTCTTTGTTTAAGGCGTCTTTTTTTGATATCTAGGAGATTATAAAATTTGGAGGAGAGATGGAGAGAAAGGTAGAGTTAAAAAATGAACTGAAAAATGAGCTTAGAGTGGTAAAGGAAAACATAGGGAAGAATAAACCATTGGTACATAATATTACAAACTATGTAACGGTCAATGATTGTGCGAACATTCAATTGGCTTTTGGTGGGAGCCCTATTATGGCAGACAGTATTTTAGAGGTGGAAGAAGTAGTGTCAGTATGTAGCTCCTTAGTCATAAACATAGGGACAATAAATGAAAGAACGATAGAATCTATGATAAAAGCAGGAGAAATAGCAAATAGCAAAGGAATACCAGTGATATTAGATCCAGTAGGTTATGGATTTACAAAGTTAAGAACTGGTGAGGTGGATGAGATATTATCCAAGGTCAAAGTATCGGTAATTAAGGGAAATATCAGTGAGATTAAAGGACTATTAAAGGAAAACAATGATATCAATGGAGTAGATGTAAGCTCTACGGATAGAGAGTTAACAGAAAAAGATATCTTTGAAATAGCCAAGAAAGTGTCGAAAATTCATGCTTGTGTTGTTGCTGTAACATCAAAAGTTGATGTGATAACAGACGGTGAAAGAGTAGTTTATCTATCCAATGGTAGCCATATAATGTCTAATATCACAGGAACTGGCTGTATGATTGCTGCATTATTAGGCGTAAGTCTTGGGGGAAATAAAGACAACATATTTATGGGAACAGTATATGGTGTTGGAATGATGGGTGTCTGTGGAGAGATCGCAGCTAATGCTCTTTTAAAAATGGAACTGAGTACATTAAAAAATAATATCTTGGATAAGGTTGGTTCTATAAAATTTGAAGAATTTATGGAAGTGTTAAAGTATGAATACAACTAAATTAAAAAGAGAAGAACTCCTTCTCTATGGTGTTATTTCTAAAGGAGATCTATCACGAGAAGAATATTTTGAAAAGATTAAACAATCTATAGATGCCGGAGTAACAATAATCCAATTGAGAGAAAAAAATATGGATACTGATAGTTTTATTAAACTCGGGAAAGAAGTAAAAAAAATAACAGATAAAGCGGGAATAAAATTAATGATCAACGATAATATAGAAGTTTGTGAAGAGATAGATTGTGAGGGAGTACATATAGGGCAAGGGGATATATCTCCAATAGAAGCTAGAAAGATATTGAAAAAAGATAAAATTATAGGTCTGTCGATTCAAACAAGGGAACATTTAGAGGAAAGTATAGACAGTGGTGTCGATTATTATGGGATAGGTGCAGTATTTTCAACGGCAACAAAACTTGATGCCGACAGTGTTTCGTATTCTGATCTTAAAGCCTTGTCTTTAGATTCGAAGATTCCTGTAGTAGCTATAGGTGGGATAAATAACTCTAATATATTAGAGTTAGAAGGGACAGGAATAGCAGGAGTAGCAATCGTTTCAGCTATATATGGAGCAGAAGATACATATAAGCAGTCAAAGATACTTCTAATTTGGCAAAAAAAATAATTCTTTAAAGTGGGGGAAAAAAGATGAAGACAGTATTAACTATAGCAGGTAGTGACTCTAGCGGAGGAGCGGGGATACAGGCAGATTTAAAAACTTTTACAATGCATAATACCTTTGGAATGAGTGTGATTACAGCGATTACAGCACAAAATACAACTAGGGTAAGATCTATTCAAAATATAAATAAAGAGATGATAGAGGATCAAATGGATGCAGTATTTGAAGACATATATCCTGGAGCAGTAAAAATAGGGATGGTATCTAATACAGAGATAATAAAGGTGATTGCAAGAAAACTAAGAAAATATAATGCTAAAAATATAGTTTTAGATACAGTAATGGTGTCAACAAGTGGTCATACATTGCTCGAAAAAGAGGCTAGAGAAACCCTTGTAGAAGAACTCTTACCACTTGCTTTGATTATCACTCCAAATTTGCCAGAAGCTGAGATATTATGTGGCTTTGAGATAAATAATGAAGAAGAAATGAGGCGTGCCTGTAAGAAAATATCTACTTATTATAAGGGGTATATTCTTATAAAGGGAGGACATCTTGAAACTGGTGAAAAAGCAACTGATATCCTTTATAAAGATGGAAAATATGAGGCTTTTGAAAATGATTTTATAGATAATAAAAATACTCATGGGACAGGATGTACACTTTCTAGTGCTATAGCTGCTAACTTAGCTTTAGGGAAAGATATCGAAGAATCAGTAAAACTAGCAAAAGAGTATGTCTACAGTGCAATTTCAAGTAAGATAGACCTTGGGAAGGGTAAGGGACCTATCGATCATATGCATAAATTTAACTTAGGGGGAAAAAACTAATGTCACTATCGAATATAGAACCAGAAAAAACATTATTAGAAAAATTAAAGGAGGCGTGTAAAGATGTATGGCATGAGTATACCCATCCAGAATTTATAGACCAGCTTCAAGATGGAACATTGGATATAGAAAAATTTAGATACTATTTAAAACAAGATTATTTATATCTATTACACTATACAAAGTGTTTTGCATTGATGGCATACAAAGGGGAGACCTTGAAAGAGATACAGTTTGCTCTAAAGGGTACACTTTGGATAACAGAGGGAGAATTAGAATTACATAGCCAATATAAAAAACGGGGAATAGAGACCCATGAATTGGAAGAGTCTATAGAATCTATAGAGTGTATCGCTTATACGAGATATATGAAAGATGTTGGGATGAGTGGCGACTACTTAGATATAATGATCGCTATAGCATCTTGTTATATTGGATATGGGGAAATAGGACAAAGATTACTAGCAGATGAAAAAACAGTTTTGGAAGGGAATCCATATAAAGAGTGGATTCTTATGTATGGAGGAGAGGATTATAAATCTTCTACAATTGAATTTATAGAAACATTAAACAGTTATGCTGAAGACCTGAGTAAGAAGAAGTTGGAAAAATTAAAGTTTATATTTGGGGAAGTAACTAGGTTAGAGGTAGCTTTTTGGGATATGGGAATGAGAGGAAATAAAGCAATAAAATAATAGATCAAGCTATGGAATAGGAAGGATAAAGTTGTGCAAAAAATTATGGATAAGAAATAAGGAGGGGAGTAAAATAATAAAAAATAAGTTAAATATGAGAGAGATAGTAGTTATGGCAGTACTATCAATGGCATATGCAGTTGTTTATATCGGTGGTGTAGGAGCTTGGGGAATATTTAATGCAATATTTGGACCTATTGGAACAGATATAATATACGGTATATGGTTTATGTCGGCAGTGACTAGTATGTATATAATTAGAAAACCGGGCTGTGCGTTTTTGGGTGAAATGATGGCGGCAATGTCAGAGGTTTTACTCGGAACACCAGTAGGAGTAACGATGTTAATAGGTGCAGCGATCCAAGGTGCCTCCAGTGAACTAGCTTTTACAATAACAGGTTATAAAAAATACAATACATTTGTTTTAGTTTTAGCTGGGATATTTCCAAGTTTAGGAACATTTTTATATTCATATTTTATGTATGGGTATTCTCACTTGCCGACAAAGATGATTGTGATGATGTTAATAGTCAGAGTGATTTCTGGAGGCTTGATAGGTGGATATGGTGGTAAGATGGTTGCAGATACCCTAGCATCAACAGGTAGTTTAAACACATTTTCATTAGGAAGAGAAAGGTGGCTAAAATTCAATGGCTAGGATAGAATTAATAAATTTTAGTTTGAAATATTATGGACATAGGAAAGAAACACTTTCAAATATCAATTTGAGTTTTAATACCAATGAAAAGATACTTCTACTATCACCTAGTGGATATGGAAAGAGTAGCCTTCTGCTCTGTCTTCTTGGAATTATTCAAAGAAATGATTTGGGAGAAACAAAAGGAAAGATCACTATTGATGACAG
Source organism: Psychrilyobacter sp. (assembly GCF_037132775.1). Lineage (GTDB taxonomy): Bacteria > Fusobacteriota > Fusobacteriia > Fusobacteriales > Fusobacteriaceae > Psychrilyobacter. The sequence goes on along the minus strand of NZ_JBAHZY010000039.1, from coordinate 1,910 downwards.
AGATATAGAGGAGATGTCTCACCTAGAGGTTGCTAAAATTTTTGGAATAGTTTTTCAGGATCCAGAAAATCAATTTTGTACGATGTACCCTGAAGATGAGATAGCTTTTTCATTGGAAAATTTCTGTATTCCTACAGAGGAAATGGGAATAAAAATAGAAAAAGTATTGAAACAGGTAAAGATAGAGGATAAAAAAAGGGAGATGCTATTAAATCTTTCAGGAGGAGAACAACAAAAAGTCTCCATAGGATCTTCATTAGTAGTAGGAAGTAAGATGCTGCTATTAGATGAGCCTACAGCAAATCTAGATACCCTAGGAAAGGTGTGAAATAAACAAACTGATCACATCTCTTGATATTGGATACCTTCTTGTGGAGCATAATTTTGAGGAATGGCTAGATACAATAACAAGGGCGATTATCATAGATAAAAATGGGACTATAAAAGTTGATAGTGATGGAGAAAAATTTTTGGATAAAAATAGAGACGTATTAATAGAACTAGGTTTATTTAAGGGGATAGAGGAACAAGAAAAAAATATCTATGACGATAATATATTTTCGAATAAAAGTGAAAAACTTTTAGAGGTAAAGAATTTAAATTTTAGATATGCAGAAAAAAAATATTAAATAACCTTTCTTTTGATGTGAACTCAGATGAAATCATAGCTTTATTGGGGAAAAATGGAGCCGGGAAAACCACTTTATCTAAAATTTTAGGCGGTATGGAGAGAAAATTTAGTGGAGAAGTAACATAGAGGGGAAAAAATATTAAGAAAATATCCAAGGAAAAATTATATAGTGAGCTAACCTATGTTTTTCAAAACCCTGAGCATCAATTTATAAAAGATTCTGTAAGAGATGAGATAGAACTTTTCAAAGAAATTCATGAGGAAGATATAAGTTTAGATGCTATTTTAGATAAGTATAATTTGGAAGGAGTAAAAAATGAAAATCCATTTACTCTGTCTGGAGGTCAGAAAAGAAGGCTTTCAGTGGCAATAATGTTATCGAAAAAACATAAGATATTAATATTAGATGAGCCCACGTTTGGTCTGGATTATTTTAACACCAGAGAGTTGATGACTCAGATAAGAGATTTAGCTAAAAGAGGGATGGGGATAATTATAATTACCCATAATATGAATGTTGTAAAAGAATATGCAACGAAAGCCCTTGTATTAAAAGAGGGAGAAAACTCATATTTCGGCTCTGTAAAAAATCTCTTTGAAAAAAGATCTTTTTTAGAAGATGCAAAAATTATTGGAAAAGATACAAAACTTTGGAACAGCGTGGAGGGGAAATATGTTTAAACAGATAAATCCAATAATAAAATTGGGGTGTAATCTATTAGGGGTAATCCTTTCTTTCATGGTGTTTACAGTAGGAGGGCTTTTTCTTATCTTAGGATTTACATTAATAATATCATTTGTTGAGGGAAATTTAACTAAAAAAAGTTTATTAAAGATCTCTCCACTGTTGTTGTTTGGAGTTGGAATGTTTATAACTAATTTATTGTGGGGAAGTGGAAGCTTTAGTGATAGTTTTTCATATGCAAATTTTATTTTAGCTTTAAAATTATTTTTAAGAATAGTTATTATTGGAACACTGGCAATGAGTTTTTTATTTGATATAGTATGGTGGTCGTGTTTGTCAAACAGTTTATGAAAAAACTTAAGCAATTTTTTGAGTACCAAAATATACCTTAGCAGGTGTTTCATAATCTAAAGAACTATGTCCTCTATCGTTATTATAAAAATTAATATACCTTGGGTCTGTCCCAAATTACGTGTAAATTACATTTCTTAGCTGATAGAGGGTATCTTAATTGGTACCCTTTTCATTTACCTATTTTTTTATAAATGTCCTTTTAATCTTTCTTCAAATTCTATTGATAGCATTCTTAAAATA
>NZ_JBAHZY010000033.1:0-7057 GCF_037132775.1 Psychrilyobacter sp. | reverse complement strand
AGATAGAAAAGGTGTTGAGGCTAAATTAGTAGAATTTGCACTTTCACCAAAAGGACAAGCAGTAGTAAAAAAAGAAGGATTCGTTCCAGTTAAATAATGAATTAATCATCGCCAACCCCTACAATTGAATAGGGGTTGGTAATACAATTCTATTATTTTAAGTTTATAACTGTAAAATAATCGGTTATAAATTTAAAATAATAATTATAAATAAGGAGGAAAAATAATGAATATAAGAAAAAATAAAGATTTATTTATGAAAAATAGTATCTTCGGGATAGCAGGATTTAATATAATAATTGTATTTTCAATATTCTTCTTTGTTTTCATAAACAGTATGAAGTTTTTTACAGATTTTCCCATAGGAGATTTTTTTATGGGAAGGGAGTGGATATCCCTTTCTGATAAATATGGATTGTTACCATTATTTATGGGAAGTTTCTGGGTAACGTTGGTAGCGCTTGGAATATCTGTACCACTTAGTCTGATCACAGCAATATATATAGCTGAATATGCAAAACCCAAAACTAGAGAGGGACTTAAAGTTCTTATAGAAACTATGGCAGCTTTACCTTCAGTAGTACTAGGTTATATAGGATTATATGTTCTTTCTAATCCAATCAAGGAATTCTTTGGATTAAATACAGGACTTACAGCACTTACAGGTGGTATATTATTAGCCTTTATGTCGATCCCTACTATGGTAAGTATCTCAGATGATTCAATCAGAGCACTGGATAAATCTTATAAGGAAGCATCTTTAGCTCTAGGAGCAAATAAATTAGAAACCATAATTAAGATAGTCTTACCGGCAGTGTTCCCTGGGATATTCGCAGGAATCATGCTGGGGTTTGGAAGGATCATAGGGGAGACAATGACGGTACTTATGGTGACGGGTAATGCACCCATCTTAAATTCTGGAATACTTTCACCGGTAAGAACACTTACGGCAACTATTGCCGCTGAGATGGGAGAGGTAGTACATGGCAGTACTCATTATTATTCTCTTTTCGCAGTAGCACTTGTGTTATTCGCCATCAGTTTTGCTACAAATACAATAGCTGATCATTTTATACACAAATCTAGAAAGATAATGGGAAAATAAAATATTAAAAGGAGGTAAATAATGAGTATACTCAAGGGAAAAGGAGAAAAAATAATAGAGAGTTCTATAAAGGTAGTAGGATTACTTTCTATACTTCCAGTAGTTCTCATCTTAGGATATATAATCTTTACAGGAATCCCCTCTATTTCATGGGAATTTTTAAGTCAAGCTCCCAAAGATGGAATGAGAGCAGGAGGAATTTTTCCGGCAATCATAGGAAGCATCTATCTTACACTAGGAACTATCATCGTATCTGTACCATTTGGAATACTTACAGGAGTTTATCTTGTAGAATATTCCAAGGACAATTGGATAAGAAGAACTATAAACCTTACAATAGTTAATTTAGCTGGAATACCCAGTGTAATCTATGGACTTTTTGGGATGGCTTTTTTCGTAATATATATGGGAATGGGAGCTTCGATTATGGCAGGTTCTTTGACCCTTGGAATAATGTGTCTGCCAGTAATTATAACAGCTACTAGAGAATCATTATTGGCAGTACCAAATCACTTGAGAGAGGCATCCCTAGCATTGGGTGCAACCAAATGGGAAACTATATGGAAAATTATTCTCCCGGCGGCATCACCTGGGATACTTACAGGAGTTATCTTGAGTATATCTAGGGCAACAGGAGAAACAGCCCCGATAATGTTTACTGTAGCAGCATTTTATCTGCCATTTTTACCAGAGAGTATCTGGGATCAAACTATGACATTACCGTATCACCTATATGTAATAGCTACCCAGGTACCTAATATGCCAAAAGCTAATATGGATGGAACATTATTTGTTTTAGTAGCAATAACGGTAGGGTTTAACTTGTTGGGAGCATATGTAAGAACAAAATTTAATAAACAGAGATAGGTTTTAAACTGTTTAATAATATAACTTTGATTTTAGGAGGAGAGAGGATGAAAAATAATGAACTCAGGCTGGAAGTAAAAAACTTTAACTTTTACTATGGAGAATTTCAGGCCTTAAAGAATATAAATATGGATTTTCATAAAAATAAAGTAACGGCTCTTATCGGACCGTCTGGATGTGGTAAATCTACATTTTTAAGATCTATAAATAGAATGAATGACCTTATAGATATATCAAAATATGAGGGTGAAATTAAATTAGATGGAGATGATATTTTCGCTAAGAAATACGATATAGTTGAACTCAGAAAGAAAGTCGGAATGGTATTTCAAAAACCAAATCCATTCCCAAAGACTATCTATGAAAATATCATCTATGGTCCAAAACTTCATGGTGAAAAAGATAAGAACGTCTTAGATGAAATAGTGGAAGAGAGTCTAAAGGCGGTAGCTTTATGGGATGAGGTAAAAGATAAACTTCATAAGTCAGCTCTCGGACTTTCTGGTGGACAACAACAAAGATTATGTATAGCAAGAGCTATCGCAGTAAAACCAGAGATACTTTTGATGGATGAACCTACATCGTCACTCGACCCTATCTCCACAGCAAAGATAGAAGAATTAATAAGAAAATTAGAAAAAGATTATACTATAATCATCGTCACTCATAATATGCAGCAGGCTGCAAGAATCTCTACCTACACCGGATTTTTTTACCAAGGTATGGTGGAAGAATTTAACAAGACAGAGAAGATCTTTACCAATCCTGATAACAAGAAAACAGAAGACTATATCACAGGTAAATTTGGATAAAAAAAAATTGGAGTTTGAAACTCCTAAAAAATCCAGGAGGTTAAAATGAAAAATCTTCACGAAAGAATAGATGGTATAACAGAAAATTTTATAGAAATGTTTAAAAATGTAGACAGACTTTTCAAAATAAATATGGAGATGCTTGAAAAAAGAGTGTTTATTCAATCTCTCTATGGGGAGGCAAAGGTAGTAGAAGACAAAATAAATTCTTATGAGGTAAAGATAAAAGAGGATTCTATCCTCGCTATAGTTAGATTCCAACCAGCTGCCGGAGATTTAAGAGCTCTTCTCACCTTTATCGACAGTGTTAAAATGTTAGAGAGAATGGGAGACCTTTTAAAAAATAATCTCAAACTTCTTAGAAAACTCAAAAAATATAATGACAGCACAGGTGAACATATTTATATCATAGAGGAGATGGCAAAGAAGGTTAATGATATATTTGAGATCTATATCGAGGCCTTCATAGAAAGAGATGAAAAAAAAATGTATTCCCTTTTAGCTGATGATGAAGAGATCGACGAGATGAGAGACGAAGCTATAAAGGAAATAATAAAATTTATGAAGGAAGATCCCAATAATATCGAAGGTGGAAGCATAATTTTGCTTTTAAGTAAGAAATTTGAGCGACTTTCAGACAAGATTATGCAACTTGGAAAGGGTCTAGTTTATACAGTTAACGGCGAAAACTTAAGAAAGCAAGAACTTGAAAACAAATTCTAAATCACTGTAATTCCCAAGTGAAATAAGGCTACTTATGCTACCTTTAAGGGTATTTTTAAACCCCTTTAGGGTAATGGGTGGCCCTTTTAGTCCTCTTAATGGACTAAACTGTTTTTCACCTTTCAAGCCCAATAGTACCAATGGTTTGAAGGCTTTGTAGTTTGGCATATTTCGACTACAGGGGTATAATCACAAGGGGAAGTTTTTAGGAGGCCCTAGGAGGGCAATAAGAGAGAATAATTGAAAATGGAGAAAAAAACTTTAGTCGCAGATTACGCAGAGATTATACGAATATTAATTTTTTCTATACCCAATAAAAAAAATTAAATGTATGCAGATTTTAACCGAGAAAATAAAAAAACTCCTGTGCTATAGCAGCAGAAGTTTATACATTTAATATTTTTCTTTTATTCATATTTAATATTTTTTATAATCATGAATCAAAATATTGATATATCCTTCGTGTAATTCGTGACAAAAAAGAACTTTAAAATATTTCATCTAATTTATCTGAATAAAACAAAATAGCATCTTTATAACTTTTAATTTTAGTGTCATTTGAAGTTTCACCTATAATTCTTAGCAATATTTCCATAGATTTTTTATGGTCACCTAGATTATAGAGGGTCATAGAATAGAAAACTTCAAAATCTTTATTGTCTGGAAATTCACTCATAGCCCTTTCAAAAATTTCTTCTGATTTCTTATATTCTCCTACAGAGCGGTAGGTACTTCCTAAACCTAGATAAGCCCCCTCTAAATTCTCACTAGAAAGTCCATTTTCAATAGCTTTAAGATAATAAGGAATAGCTTCTTTTTCCCGTTCTAATGCATCATAACACCATGCACATTGATAATTAGCTATAGAATCATTAGAATTTTCTTTTAGATAGGTTTTTATAATTTCTAAAGCCTTTAATTTTTCCCCATTTTTTCTAAGCTCAATTATTTTTTTTAATATGGATACCTTCATCTAATCCCTCCTAAGATTTTTTTTTACACAACTTTGTAGAGTTCATCACTTTCTGGTTCAGATATATTTGACCTTTGATCTTCGGAGTTATACATAAATTTTTCCTCGACATTTTGTGTGAAATAACCTATTTCAAAAGTAGGAATCTCATTTGATATTAATTTATCGAGTAGTTCATCTTTATTTTGAGGAGATACAACTATAAGCATGGATCCGCTGGAAATTAATTTTAATGGATCGATCTTATAATAATCACAAATTTTATGGGTAACGTCAGAAACATTGAGCTGATCATGGTAGATAGTAACTCCTAATCTAGAAAGTTCTGCAACTTCCCAAATAGCTCCTAATATCCCCCCTTCAGTCACATCATGCATCCCTTTAGATAGTTTTGACGATAGCAGACCTTCTCTGACTACACTAGTTAGGTCCATCATAGATTTTGCATGGTTAATCTCATATTGAGACAACACAGCTTTTAATTCTTCCTCTTTTTCATAGGCTATGATAGCCGTCCCCTCTATTCCAGTTCCTTTAGTAAGTAATACTATGTCTCCCTCTAAAATTTCTTTTTTATCTTCATAGTGAGCCTTAGTTCCAAATCCTAGCCCAGTCACAGAGACTATGATCTTATTTACAGCATCGGTAATCTCTGTATGTCCTCCTAAGATATCAATATTTAATACAGTACATTCAGATTCCATATCCACCATGATATTTTTTAGATCTTCTACACTTGTAGACGGAGGAGCTAATATGGTTACCATGATACCCATAGGTTCTACTCCTGTAGTAGCCAAATCATTACAAGTTATATTTACTGCTAATTTCCCTATCTCAGAAACTGCACCGGTTATAGGATCACTACTGATATAACATACCTTTTCTCCGAGATCTATAGCGGCACAGTCATCTCCTATTCCTGGGGAATTTAAAAATTCCTTTCTTTTTTTCTTTATATTATTAAATATTATTTCTTTTAGTTGTGAAGCAGTCAATTTTCCTATTTTCATTAATCTTCATCCTCTCAAATTTTAAATTTAGTCATTATAAAATATTATAGCATAAAGAGGGGGAGGGAAACTTATTTTTCCTATAAAACTTTCAATGCAGATAACTGAAACTTAGAGTTATGAATATAACACTGTAGTTGAACTTATGCAGATGTATGAGATTGTTATGAAATTACAAGATCAACATTCCTGTACACAGAGGATACTGAGATACACGGAGTTAAATCTTTTTTTGCCACCAAGAGTATACGAATATTAATTTTGATCATATTAAAGAAAAAAATTAAATATAACTCTAAAATAAAAAAGCCTCTCAAAAGAGTCTTTATTTTATCAATGACATTAGAAATGCAGAATAATATTTACCATTAATACAAAAATATCTAGAAATTTCTCCTTCTGTTTCAAATCCAAATTTTTTATAAAGATTAATGGCTTGTATATTATCACTTCTAACTTCCAGTTCAAATTTTGTTAATTTTTTATTTAAATTGAAAAAATCGACAGCCTTATTCATCAGCAAACTTCCTGCACCTATTCCCCAAAAGTCTTTTAATACGTTGATACCAAAAGTTGCTCTGTGGCTAAGTCTTTTTCTTGAAAAAATATTAATTCCAAGCATACCAATTAATACCCCATCATACTCACAAATATATAATTTATTGTTAGAATTAATAATGTTTTCTATTCGTTTTTCCTGACTTTTAACTGTAAAACCATCTTCCTTTCTTTCTTCCGAATTACAAGCCAAAAATTCAGTTTCATCCGAAGTTTTCATAAAAATATTATATATTTCTTTAGCATCTGAAATTACAGCTTCCCGAACTATCAAATCTTTCATAAAACCCCCTAATTTTTATATTTTTTTATCCAGTATACCATATTAATTTAAGTTTTAATGCCTATAATTTTGTTTTTAAGCGATTTTATATTTTAATCATGTTAGATAACATGATATTGATTATAGTCTTGAAAATCATAGTTACACAACTAAAAAAAGACAAATAGATTTAGTTTATCTAAGTGCCCTTTTTAGGATATTTGAATAAAACTTTACTATCTGTAACATCTGTGATACTATATTGATAGTAACAGAGAGTGAGACAAGAGCTTCATTGGTTAAGAAGCCCTTCAATAGGGTTGAAAGTTAAATGGATTTTAAGAAAAACTTATTTGTATTAAAATTTTACGGAGGTAACACACATGTTAAAAGGAACAGTTAAATGGTTTAATGATGATAAAGGATTTGGATTTATTTCAGCAGAAGATGGAAACGACTACTTCGCACACTTTTCTCAAATTGCAAAAGAATGATTCAAAACTTTACAAGATGGAGAAGAAGTAACTTTTGAAATCATTCAAGGTGATAAAGGTCCTCAAGCTTCAAAGATCGAAACTGTATAATCATAGATAATTTTGAATATGGGCGTATCCCAAATTTAGTGTAAATTAATTTTAACCTTCTTAGTTGATAGAGTATAATCTATTAAACTGAGGAGGTTTTTATGGTTAAGAAAAGAAGAAGAGAGGTAGATCCATTAATTGCTGAAATTATGGATAAATA
>NZ_JBAHZY010000025.1:0-5183 GCF_037132775.1 Psychrilyobacter sp. | reverse complement strand
CGAAGTGGTGCTATGTTTGCTCTGATATTTTCTTTTGGGATAAACATGATAAGTTATTGGAATAGTGATAAAATAGTTCTTAAAATGTATAAGGCACAAGAGGTAGAAAAAAATTCTGAAGTATACTCTATAGTAAGGGAGTTAGCAGAAAGAGCTGATCTTCCAATGCCAAAAGTATATATGATCAACCAGTCACAACCAAATGCATTTGCAACAGGAAGAAATCCAAAACATGCAGCAGTGGCAGTAACTCGTGGAATCACAGAAATTTTAGATAGAAATGAATTGAAGGGTGTTTTAGCCCATGAATTGGGTCATGTGCATAATAACGATATATTAATCGGAACTATTGCTGCATCTTTTGCTGGAGCCATTGCATATCTGGCTACTATGGCAAAATGGGCTGCTATATTTGGAGGAAGAGATGACGAGGATAAAAATCCTATAGCTCTTATTGGGATAGCTATATTTGCTCCAATGGCAGCAATGTTAGTTCAGATGGCAATTTCACGTACTCGTGAATATAAAGCTGACAGATATGGAGGGAAATTAGCAGGAAATCCATTGTATCTAGCTTCTGCCCTAAAAAAATTAGAGATATGGAGTACTAGAACACCTATGGATGCTAAACCGGCAACGGCACATATGTTTATTATAAATCCATTAAAGGGAAAGAATATGGCAAAATTATTTAGCACACATCCTTCTACAAAGGTTAGAATAGAAAAATTAGAAGAACAAGCTAGACAATTATAAGATATGTAAAAGAACGTCTTTCCAGGACGTTCTTTTATATTATATAGACAATTATAATTTTTTTAAAATCCTAATCTTAACACCGGACCAGCTTGTCATATTGCTAATTTTTTATAATCATGTTACAATTTAAATTGTTGAAATTACGATTATATAGGAGAAATAAATTGAATAACAAAAAACAAAAAGGATTTCATTCAAGAAATCCACATTCAGGAAGATATGACTTTAAGTCTCTTGTAGAAAACTCTAAAGGATTGAAAAAAAATATAAAAAATAGCCCAAGCGGCGACAATACAATTGATTTTGGAGATGAAAAAGCAGTTCTAGAATTGAACAAAGCTCTACTCAAAACTTATTATGGTATTGAAAATTGGGATATTCCAAAGGGATTTTTATGTCCTCCTATCCCAGGAAGAGCAGACTATATCCACCATATTTCAGATCTAGTACCAAAATCTAAAAAAAATGTTAAAGTTTTGGATATTGGAACAGGTGCAAGCTGCATCTATCCGATTATTGGAAATAAGTCCTATGGATGGAAATTTATAGCTTCAGATATAGATCCTGTCTCGGTGGAAAATGCAAAGGAAATCGTTCAGAAAAATAATTTAGAAGATAGCATAGTTATTAAACTTCAAGCTGATAAAAATAGTTTCTTTAAAGGGATTATAGATGAAGAATATGTAGATATAACCATGTGTAATCCACCATTTCACGCCTCTTTAAAAGAAGCCTTATCTGCCAACAAACAAAAAAGAGATAACCTAAATAAACCTAGGTCCTCTAATTTGAGTGAAAAATTAAATTTTGGAGGTCAAAAAGCAGAGCTTTGGTGCAAGGGTGGAGAAATTTTATTCTTGAAAAAAATGGCCAAAGAAAGTCTTTTGTTTTCAAAGAAAGTGGGATATTTTACTTCCCTCATATCTAAGGGAGAAAATGTGAAACCCATGGAAAAGATCTTAAAAAAATTAGGTGTATCGAATATCAGAGTCATAGAGATGATTCATGGAAATAAAATATCTAGAATTATTGCTTGGACCTTTAACTCAAAAAAATAAAAAAGCAATGTGACGTTAGGTTCAGAAAGTTAAATATTATTAAAGAGGCTTGTTTCTTATGTTTTATAAGAAACAAGCCTCTTTTTTTTCTTTTTTTATGACTTGATTTATTTTGACAGGGTGTTATTTTATTTATTTTATTATTTTTTTAAAACCCTTATTTTTATTGACTTTAGTTTGGTTTATCCCCCCTGTAGTATAGATCGATCAAAAATGCTTTCTCTGTTATTTTATTTAAAATTTCATGGATTATTCCACCATTTATTAGATGTTTTTGATGTCTTTTGAAAGAAAATGATTGAATTGTAATGAGAAGTATAATATAATGATTGTAGGTGATGTGAAATGATACAAATAAAACGAGAAGAAATAATAAAGTCAATATTAGAAATCAAAAAAATGGTAACCCTAAAAGAATTAACAGAAAAGTTAAAAACATCTGAATCAACAATTAGAAGAGATTTAGCAAGGATGGAAGAAAATGGAGTTTTGAATAGAGTTCATGGAGGAGCTCATATAACGAATATCTCCTATGAGAAAGATTTAGTTTCCAAAATTAGTCAAAATAATGAAGCTAAAGAGGATATAGCCTTCCTTGCCTCTACCTATATAAAGGAAAATGACTGTGTATTTTTAGATGCTGGGACAACTACAGAGTACCTTATAAAATATATGAGATCCAAGGACGTTACCGTAGTAACTAACGGAATCCATCATATAAAAGAGCTATCTAAATACAAGATAAAAAGTTATTTCACAGGCGGAGCATTAAAGCATAAAACAGGTGCATTGATTGGAAAAGATGCCCTAAAGACTATTGAAAGTTATAACTATGATATATCATTTATCGGTGCCAATTCCATAGATATCAAAGCTGGACTGACAACTCCCGATCCAGATGAGGCCCTAATAAAAGAAAGGGTTATTCAAAATTCTAAAGTTTCATATATATTGGCAGATCATACTAAATTTAATAAAATATCCTTTGCAAAATTTGGAAATTTAAAAGAAGTAAGGATAATTACAGATACTATTATAGATGAAAGATATCAAAGCATAGAAACAATTGAGGAGGTCATAAAATGATCTATATATTAACATTAAATCCATCTATAGACTATATAATAAATATAGAAAAATTTGTTCCTGGGGATATAAACCTTACAAAGTCAGAGTATAAATTACCAGGTGGAAAAGGAATAAACGTGAGCCAAGTTCTAACTAACTTACAAACTCCTAATACAACACTAGGATTTATAGGAGGATTTACAGGGGATTTTATAAAAGAATCTTTGGACAAAAAAAATATAAAACATGACTTTATAGAAGTCTGTGGTGATACCAGAATAAATATAAAGATGAAAGATAGTAGTGGTGAGAGTGAGATAAATGGAAATTCTCCTGAAATATCATCAGAAGCATTAAAAAAATTAAAAGAAAAATTAGGATCATTAATATCTGGAGATATTTTAGTTCTATCTGGTAGCGTTCCAAAATCTATATCTTCAACTATATACAAAGATATTATGACCGATACTTCTGATGGAGTAAAAGTCATATTAGATGCCAAAGGTGATGCTCTCTTAGAGGGTATTAAGGGAAAACCATATATGATAAAACCTAACAACCATGAATTGGGAGATATCTTTGATGTGAAATTAGAATCTATAGAAGATACTATTTTCTATGGGAGAAAATTACTTGATTTAGGAGCTCAAAATATAATTGTTTCTATGTCTGGAGATGGTGCAGTCCTTATAACTCCTACTACTACATATATGGCCAGTGCTCCAAAAGGGAAATTAGTAAACTCTGTAGGTGCAGGTGATTCTTTGGTAGCCGGTTTTACATATGGCATCTATAAAAATCTAGATATTGTAAAAGCATTTAAATTAGGCATAGCATGTGGAAGTGCATCGGCATTTTCAAATTTTTTGTGTACCCAAATAGAAGCAGATAAATTATTGAAAGAAATAACAGTAAAAAAATTATAAATAATTAAAAAAGATTCAATTATTTATTTTATCATAGACGACAAGGAGGAATAATATGAAAATTACAGATTTAATAAATGAAAGTAGTATTACTTTGAATTTAAAAGGAATGAAAAGAAATGAAATTATTAGTGAACTGTGTGAGTTACACTATAAAAATAAGAATATAAATAATTTAGAGGGGTATATGAAAGATATCTTAAAGAGGGAATCTCAAAGTTCAACAGGTTTAGAGGAGGGAATAGCTATTCCCCACGCAAAATCTAAATATGTAACAAATCCATCTTTAGTATTAGGAGTTTCAAAGGATGGAATAGACTTTGATTCTTTAGATGGAGAACCTAGCAACTTATTTTTTATGATAGCTGCTCCAGAAAATGCAAGCGATTCTCATATAGAAACATTATCTAAATTAACTACATTTTTAATCGATGACGACTTCAGAGAAGCTATTTTAAATGCTAAAACTCCTAAGCAAGTCATCTCTTTAATCAATAAAAAAGAGATAGAGGAGGGGGAAGATATAAATTTGGAAGTAGAAGCCACAAGCGGAAGTATCTTGGCAGTAACTGGATGCCCTACAGGGATAGCTCATACATATATGGCAGCAGATGCATTAAAGAAAAAAGCTGTGGAGATGGGAATAGATATCAAGGTACAAACTAACGGTTCTACAGGGATAAAGAATAAACTTACAGACGAAGAGATTCATAACGCTTCTGGTATCATCGTAGCTGCTGATACAGCTGTAGAAATGGATAGATTTGCTGGAAAACCTGTACTTATTGTTCCTGTAAAAGATGCAATCAAGAGACCTGAAGAATTAATTAATGATGCTCCTAAATCTCCTATATATAATGCAAGTCAAAATAATAAATCTAATAACGATAAGGCTCCAAAAAGAAACGGATTTTATAAACATCTAATGAATGGAGTATCCAATATGTTGCCATTCGTTGTAGGAGGAGGAATCTTAATAGCTGTCTCATTTATGTTTGGAATAAAAGCTTTTGATCCGACAGATCCTGATTTCAATAAATTTGCAAAATTCCTGATGGATATAGGTGGAGGAGGAGCATTTGCATTGATGGTTCCAATTTTAGCTGGTTTTATAGGAATGAGTATTGCAGATAGACCTGGATTTATGCCTGCCATGGTTGGTGGAATGATGGCAGTAGATATGGGTGGGCCTATCAATAAAGCGGCATTTACTTTTGGTATTGCAGCTATCGCTTCTGGAAATTATGCTCCCCATGCAGCAGTTATGACTGGTGGAGGGTCTGTCCCAAATTACGTGTAAATTACATTTCTTAGCTGATAGAGGGTATCTTAATTGGTACCCTTTTCATTTACCTATTTTTTTATAAATGTC
>NZ_JBAHZY010000014.1:0-5337 GCF_037132775.1 Psychrilyobacter sp. | reverse complement strand
TTAGGCTCTGCTATTGACATACAAAAAATAAAGTTCTAATATATTAAAAACGAGAAGCAATAATTAAAGAATTATTACTCCTCTTTTTATAAAAGTTTTACATTAATTTTTAGAGTTTACACAAAACTTGCAACAGCCCCCGAATTACACGAAGGTATAGTAGCTCTTCTGCTATAGCACAGGAGCTTTTCTTTTTGTCGCAGATTACACAGACTTACTCAGATTTTAAAGTCTTTTATTTTTGGTTGAGACCTTTAACCGAAGTTTATAGTCGTTACGCTCCAGCAGTACTTTTCCTACAACAACGATTGTGACTTACTCACTAAGACAACATATAAATCTTCTGGCACTTTTTGGTTACTTTTTCTTGCTACAGAGAAAAGAGTAACTCGTATTAAAGGCGAAACCTTTAGAACCTTCGATCCTTGCCCCTAACTTAAATCTGCTCCTATCTGTGTAATCTGCGACTAAAGCTTTTATCTTAAAGAGGAAAAAAGCTCTTTATCTTGTAAATTATAAAGACATAATTTTTAAAAAATATAAGGAAGGTTATACACAGTTTACAGGAGTTTTTATTATTGATTCACTGATTAAATATTGAATGAAAGTAAAAAAAAGTTGTGTTTTTCTACTTATAAATATATACTGTATAGTAACTAAATTTATTTGTTAGGAGATGTAAGGGTGGAATTTATAAATAGTAAGGAAAATAAATTATTTAAAATAATAAAAAAATTAAAACAAAAAAAATATAGGGAGAGAGAAAAAAAATTTTTAGCCGAAGGACACAAATTTTTAGACTTTTCTACAAATCCTAAATATATCATATTACGTGATGGTGAGGAAGAAAATTTTCCTAAGATAGATAATTTTAACTGTAAGAAATATATATATAGTGACACCTTGTTTAATGATATTTCAACACAAGAAAATTCACAAGGTGTGATTTTGATCTATGATTTTTTATCTAACTCTATGGAAAACTTAGGAGAAAATATAGTGATATTAGACCGTATTCAAGATCCTGGAAACCTTGGAACAATCATTAGATTAGTCGACGCAGTAGGATTCAAAGATATTATCCTGACCGCTGGAAGCGTTGATATGTATAACGATAAGAGTGTTAGGAGCAGTATGGGATCACTGTTTAATCTAAATATAAATTATCTGTCCGAAGAAAAACTTTTAGACTTTTTAAAATTAAATAACTATAATATTTTATCTAGTGGTTTAACAAATGAAAGTGTAAATTATCACAAGATTAAGTTGAAAGAGAAAAATGCAGTTGTCTTTGGAAATGAAGGACAAGGGGTATCAAAAGAAATATTAAAAGCTAGTAATGAGATAGTAAAAATACCTATATACGGGAGTGCAGAATCACTGAATGTAGGAATTGCCACTGGAATCATATTGTATAAAGTTAAAGAAATATTGGAGGAATATGAGGTATAAACATATAAAAAAAGACAAAGTTTTTGAAAATAAACATTTTTCAATATATGAGGAAGACCTAATTCTACCTAATGGAAAGCAAGTTAGATGGACTTTTTTAAAAAATTATGTAGCTGTAGGAGTGATTGCATTTACTCCAGAGGGGAAACTTCTACTCGTAAAACAGTATAGACCAGCTTTAAATCAAGAAATAATAGAGATCCCTGCAGGGCTTGTGGATCCTGGTGAAGAGGTGGAAAAAGCTGCCATGAGAGAACTTGAAGAAGAGACTGGATACAGGGCTGAGAAAATCACTAAAATTTGTGAATATTTTAGAAGTCCAGGACTATCTTCTTCGAAGATGTATATCTATCATGCTGAAAATTTGATTAAAACTAGCCAAAATCTAGATGAAGATGAGTTTTTGGAAGTTGTAGAAGTTGATGTAAAAGAAATAGATGAAATATTAAAAACACCTTTAGACGGAAAGACACTTTATGCACTTAACTATATAAAATTAAACTTAAATAAATAGCCTGTTTTGAGTTATTTTTTTATGGATAAAAATAACCTAGAATTATGATATAATGTAAGGGAGAGTAGTATATAAATATTAAAATATAAAATTATTAACATATTAGTGTTAACAATTTTTTTTGATTAAAAGAAAAACGAGGAGAAATAGATGAGATTAGATAAATATTTAACTGAATGTGGATTGGGAAGTAGAAGTGATGTAAAAAAAATATTAAAAACTAGGGAAATTAAGGTCAATGGACAGATAGAGTTTTCACCTAAAGTTAATGTTTCTACTGCTGATGAGATCCTATATAAAAATGAAAGAATAGAATATAAAGCCACAAGATATTATATTATGAATAAACCTGCTGGATATATTACAGCAACTGAAGATAAAAAACATAAAACTGTTCTGGAAATATTTCCAGAATGGGTAATTCAAAAGAATCTTTTCCCTGTAGGAAGGCTAGATAAGGATACAGAGGGGCTGTTACTTTTTACAAATGATGGACCTATGTCCCATGAACTGCTTTCGCCTAAAAAACATGTGGATAAAATTTATTATGTGGAAGCTGAAAAAAATATTACAGATGAAGACATGAAGAGATTAGAATTAGGAGTAGATATAGGTGGGTATATAACTAAACCATCTAAATGTGAAAGAGTGGATGAAAGTAAAATAAATCTGACTATAAGTGAGGGAAGGTTCCATCAAGTTAAGAAGATGCTCCATGCAATAGATAATTGTGTGATATATTTAAAAAGGATTAAATTTGCTGGATTAGAATTAGGTGATTTAAAAATTGGAGAGGTTAGAGAAATAGATGTGAAGGAAATTCTATGAAGTTTTTAATAGACCTACACACCCATACAAATACCACACCCCATGCATATAGTTCCCTGGAAGAAAACATTCGAGCAGGGAAAAAAAAAGGAATTAAAATTATAGCCAACACCATGCATGGTCCCTATCTTCAAGACTCACCTCATTGGTGGGCAATAGCTAATCAAAGGACATTGCCTGATTATATAGATGGAATAAGAATATTAAAAGGTGTAGAAGCCAATGTAATAAATATAAATGGAGATTTGGATATAAATGATAAGATAATTGAAATTTGTGATATCGTTATAGGAGGATTCCATAGCATTCCTGAATATGGGGATACTGGCGATATAAATAAAAATACTAGAGCCATTATAAATGTTATTCAAAATAATAATGTAGATATTTTGGTTCATTTGGGGAATCCAGGATTTCCTGTAGACTATGAAAGAGTAGTTATTGCAGCGAAAAAACATAATGTAGCTATAGAAATTAACAATGGATCACTGACTGCCAGCAGAGAGGGATCAAAGCTAAATTGTGAAAGAATTATGGAACTTTGTTTTAAATATAAACCATATATTTCTTTAGGCAGTGACGCACATTTTTCTACTCTTATTGGTGAATTAACTGAAGCTATAAAATTAATAGGAGATTATGATAAAGAGTTAATATTGAATACAAGTGAAAATAAATTAAAGGAATTTTTTCATCTTAGAGGTAAAAAAATATAGGGGTGATAAATATGAAAAAAATTATTATATTTACTTTTTTAGCTATCACAATTTTGACATATTCAGAGGTGAAAGAAATAGTAAAAGATTCGAAAGGGAATAATATTGTGTTGATGGAAGATAATACTTGGACATTGGAAACAGAATTTGAAAGTAAAAAAGAATTTGAAAGTAAGGTGAAGTTATCCAATGTTGAGGTTTCTTCTAAGAGGAGCGACGGAAGAAATCTTACGGGAACTGTCACAAATCAAAGTAGAAAAAAACTAGAGTATGTTACCTACAATGTAATCTGGAAGATTGATGGTCAATATTCTATTTTGAGGACATTCACCATAAGAAATCTTAATTACAGGGAAAGCCAGGAATTTAATAAGAGAGTTAAGTTAGAAAGAATTTCAGGCAGAGACTATAAAATTGAAGTTTTTGATTTTAAATGGGAAAACTAAAAAATTTAAATAAAAACCCTCTAAAAATAACTTTTTTGTATAAATGTTAATTTAGAGGGTTTTTTATTTCTGAAAGGACAACTTATACCGTTAATTCATTTTATGATACCACAAATCATTTTCTATATTACAAGTAATAGGACTTTAGGAGGAGTTATGGATTTAGTTAAAAAAGATACCAGTTTATCAATTCCAAAAAAACGTAAGAGAAACCGAGAAAATAGTGGAACAATATTTTCTATCTATAAATCTGAAAAAACTTTAAAGGATTATATGTTTCATTTGAATGATTTTTTAAAATATATATATGAATATGATGGAGATTTAAACCCTGACGAAACTATGAATATGATGAATAACATTGAAAAAGAAGATATAGAAGATTATCTGAAACATCTTCTTCATGAGAGGGAATTAAAAAAAAGTTCTATCAATAAAATCATATCTTCCCTTAAGAGTTTATATAAGGAGTTGGAGAAAAATGGTTATAATAATCCGTTCAAATATATTCCATTATTCAAGACAACTAAGCATAATTTAGATAATGTTCTCAAACTTTCCTATGAGGATTTAAAGGAAATTATATCAAATTTCTCTGTTGTAGACGATAAAAGTTTTAGAGATTTAGTTATCTTGTACACTTTATTTTATACTGGACTTCGAAGTTCTGAACTGATAAATTTAAAATATGATGATATCATTGAAAGACAGGGCAGTATTGTTTTGAGGCTAAAAGAGACGAAAAGTGGAAAAGTACAGTATAAACCCCTCCATGATGAATGTTATAAAAAAATAATGGAATTTAAAAATTACATCACGAAATTGTATAAGATCAATTTAGAGGAGATGTTGGACCACTATATCTTTTCCAAGAGCTTTATTCCCAATAAAAAAATGTCCTATAATAATCTGTATAGAATTATAAAGGAGAAAGGACTTACCATAGGAAAAGATATTTCTCCACATAATATTAGACATACAGTAGCTACAGAGTTGTCTTTACGTGGTGCAGATATCTTGGAAATACGTGATTTTTTAGGTCATGCTGACACCAAGGTTACCGAAGTATATATCAATGCAAAGAACATATTAGAAAAAAGAGCTATCACCAAATTGCCGAAGCTGATTTGATGATGGCTTTTTTTTATATTTTTAGAGGAATTTTTAGAGTTCACAGATGAATTTGAAGGCTGCAAACAACCACAAGACGGAAAGAGAAGTCGATAAAATATTAGAAAAAGTGTGTTTTGCAACATTAAATGTCAGCGGTGTTGCAATTTAAAAAGTCACCACTGATCACTTCAATAACGATAATGAATTTTCTACTCTCCAGTTGCTTCCATTGAACATAATAAGATGTCCATGGTGAACTATCCTATCA
>NZ_JBAHZY010000011.1:0-15003 GCF_037132775.1 Psychrilyobacter sp. | reverse complement strand
ATATTCTCTAATTAGCTCTTTTCGTGCTAATTCATCAGGGGATAAATCTTTTCTTTTTTTTCTCATAAAAAAACCTCCAAATTAATGTAATTGTAGTTTACACTAATTTGGAGGTTTACACAAAATATGAGACAGACCCATTATCCCTTCTAGACATAGATTGCTTTATTTATTTTTGTTTTAATAAATTTTGGATTTTAAGGCTTTTTCCACCACCTCTATCTCCTTATATTCTTTTTTTACTTTTTTTATTTCCTGATAATTTTCGTGACCCTTTCCAGTTAGTAAAATTATATCACCACTTTGAGCTTGAGCAACCAACTTCCTTATGGCTTTAGTTCTATCCACTTCTATATCATAGGTACTGTACCTTGCATTTTTAAAACCAGCTGCCACCTCTAAAGCTATCTTCATGGGATCTTCATCTCTAGGAGAATTTGAACTTACCATGGTATAATCTGAATATTTTTCTGAAATTTCCGCCAGTCTAGGTCTCTTTTCTGCATACCTTTCACCGGTTCCAGAAATAAGGGTATATAACTTTTTATAGCTGCATTTTGTTAAAGTTTTGAGAACGCTTTCCAATGCATCTTCAGTGTGTGCATAATCAACAATAACTTTTATTCCTCTCTCTTCTATTCTTTGCATACGACCCTCTACAAAATCGAGTTTTTTTAATTTTTCAGGTAACTCTCTAATATCCTCTCCTAATTCTTTTACCATAGCTATTGCAGCTAGGATGTTTAAGAGGTTGTAGTCTCCTATCAATGAAGTTTTGAGTATTGAAATTCCCTCTAGGCCCTCTAGTTTTACCTTCATCCAATCGAGGTTCAGATCAGTTATTTCTCCTCTATAGTCGACTTTATGAAATCCATAGGTAACTGCATTCCTATATCTTTCTTTCAACCTTCTTCCATATCTGTCCTCTATGGAACTATTACTCCACCCTCTTTTACTTGCTTAAATAGCCTCTCCTTTACTAAGTAATATTCTTCCATGTTTTTGTGGCACTCTAGATGTTCCTTTGATAAGTTTGTAAAGATAGCTCCTGCGAATCGAAGGCCTTCTATTCTAAAGTTATCTATTCCTTGGGAAGAAACCTCTAAGATTAAATACTTTCCTCCCCTTTCTAAAGTTTCCTTTGCACACTTTATAATATCCAAACTTTCAGGGGTGGTATTCACGGGAGGATAGCTTTTCTTCCCTATTTTTATCCTATAGACCCTATAAATGTCGAATTTTCAAGAAATGTGTGGAGGAGATAAACTGTTGTAGTTTTTCCATTAGTTCCTGTTACTCCCAGTATTTTTAATTTTTTCTCAGGACTGTCATAAAAATTACTAGCTAGCCTTCCTAATATTTTTCTCGTATTTTTAACTCTGACTACATTTATTCCCGTATCTTTCACTTCTATTTTTTGGGAAACGACTATGAGTCTAGCACCCCTTTGAATCGCAGAGTTTATATATTTATGTCCATCATTGTTGTCACCTTCTAGTGCAATAAAAATATCTCCATTTTCAATTTTTCTAGAATCATATTCCATCTTGACATATTTCCCGGGATAGTTATTTTGAATAACTTCAATCTTTATTCCTGCAAAAATTTTATTTATCATTTCTATCATTCTCCTTTTTTTCTTTTGTCCTTCAAAAATTATTTTCATAAATATTACTTAAGCTACAGAGTCTTGAGATCTTTTTTTTCTTTAAGCAATAAAACTACTATCAAAATTCCTATAATTGCGCTTGCTATTGTAGGATAAAAAACATATATATAACTCCCAAAAAAATCTTTAATAATACCTGATGTGACACTTGAAACCACTGCCCCTACTCCATACGCTGTAAACAAGAAACCATAATTCCTTGCATAATTTCTCGTTCCAAAACTATTGGCTACAGCAGTAGGAGCAATTGCAAGCCAACCACCTAATATAAACCAGAACATTGAAAATGATATAATATAAAATATAACATTACCCTCACCTGCGTTTACATTATTGTCGAAGCTATAATAATAAGACCAAAAGAAATTATCGCAGTTTGTTTAAACTTGATTTTATCCGTAATCACACCAAATACAGGTCGCCCCAACCCATTAAATATAGCAAATAATGCAACAGAAAAAGCACTCATCGTTGGATTAAGGCCAACAATTTCCTGTGCAACAGGACTAGAAATTCCAATTGCCATAAGACCGGTAAATGTACCTATAGCGAAACATATCCATAAAATATAAAAATTTCTATTCTTTAGCACTTTCTTTAAAGGTAGATCTGAAGAATCGCTTTTATTTTTAGAAACATTTTCCTCTGTTTCCTCCTCTTCATTTGGAAACCTTAAAGGAAGTGCAAAAATTAATATTATTATCAAAAAAGCTGCACTTAAAATTCTAAAAGAAGAAACCACTCCAAAATGCTCAATTAGAAGTCTAGATATCGGTGCTGTTACAAAAGGAGATAACCCAAATCCAGAAAGTGTTAAACCTACAGCCATCCCTTTTTTATTTGGGAACCATCTTGCAGAGACAGCCATGGGAGCACCATAAACAATTCCTACACCTATACCCCCAATAACTCCATAAGTTATTGTGAGCATCTCAATGCTGTTTGCAAAACTAGATAAAAACCACCCCAATGAAACAATCATACCACCAAATAAAGTTATATTCCTTGGACCATATTTTTCAATGAAATTGCCTGCAATAGGCATTGATAGCGCGTAAAAAATTAAAAATGTCATATATGGCAGGGAACTCTCCGTAGAACTTATATTTAAAAGTTCTTCCAAAGGTTTTCTGAAAATACTCCAGGAATATACTGATCCCAAACACATATAAATAATTACCCCTAAAAAAATAAAAATTGTTCTTTGTTTAACTTTCAATATCATACTTTAACTCCTTTTTTTTTCAAAAAAAGACCAAAAGAGCCCCCTTTGTTTAAAGAGAGCTCTTCTGCCATTTTAAGAAATATTTTTTTTATTAATTTAAGCAGCCTAAGCTGCTTTATCGTCTGTAACTTCATTTTTATACCTCTTCTAATTCTTTAAAAAGTGTCATTGCTTTTTCTTTTGCAACAGTTAAAACATCTATTCCTTCATCGGTAATAAAATAATAATTTCTATTTTTACCATTTATTAATCTCACTTCTTTATTTAACAGAGTTTCCTTTTCCATTTTAGTTAAAAGTGGATAGATAGTACCAGGACTAATTTGATATCCATAGTTTTTTAATTCTTCGATCATCCAAAGTCCAAAAAAAGGTTCTTTTTTTGCTTGAATTAATATATGTATCTGCATAAATCCTAGTAAAAGTTTCCTTGGAATTTTATTTTTCACCTAATCACCCCGTTGTTATCAGAAATCGATATTGATATTTGATAACAGCATAGAAAATGATCTTAGTCAAAAGAAACGTTTGAAAAAGGCAGGAAAAAACAATTTTTTTCCTAAACTATAATAAAAGATCTTTTTTTAAGGGGGCTGGTTATGAAAAAAATATATAAAATAATTCTGGTATCTCTAGGTGTACTTATATTTCTTTTGATAGCAGGTACAAACCTGGTTTTAAAGGGAATTGTCACCTCATCCCTAGAAAAAACTTTAAATAAAAGAGTAAG
Organism: Psychrilyobacter sp.; assembly: GCF_037132775.1. GTDB lineage: Bacteria > Fusobacteriota > Fusobacteriia > Fusobacteriales > Fusobacteriaceae > Psychrilyobacter. The sequence goes on along the minus strand of NZ_JBAHZY010000011.1, from coordinate 11,380 downwards.
TATGGGGAGCCTCTGGCTGAATCCTTTCACAAGGACCCTTTCCTCCCATAATCTGACTATATGGAATGGAGAAAAAGAACCACTGCTGTCTCTCAAATCCATAAAGATAGATACCGACCCTCTTAAACTTTTTGGAAGAAAACTCTCCATAAGGGAGGTTCGTCTCATCGAACCCACTCTGAACTTTATTTATTTGGGAAATAACTCGGAAGTAAATAAAGAAGCCTCTCCACAGATAGGAGAAGTAGATCCAGATGCACCTTCACAGTGGTTCATAAGAGAGGTGGAAATTAAGAAAATTACTGTAGAAAGGCTAACTTTCATAAGCCCCAATGAAATACTGAAGTCAATGGATACAATAACTCTCAAGGTCCCTGACTTCACCTATGAAAACAATGAGCTGGATCTTTCTGCAAGTCTGAATATTTTAGGGAGTGGTCTCGTTGATATAAAAACTAAAGTCAATACAAAAACCGGTGCAGTGGATACCTCTTTGGTTTCACAGGGATTTCACTTCAACAATCCCTTCTTCTCCAGCGAAGAAGATGCTCACCAGCTGTCTGGAAATCTCAGAGGAAGTATCTTTATCCAGGGAAACTACCTTAAAAAAAAGTTTCAAATAAGAGGAAATGTCACGGGCTTAAAGGTTCTTGCGGAGAACAAAAAAGGAAACCAGCTCCTGAACTCTGAATGTATATCTATTGACCTGGAGAGTCTGACCTTTCCTGAAATATCCTTAAACCTTAAAAAACTGGAAATAGAGGACACCCAGAGCAACCTTTCTATTTTTCAAAAAGAAAAGGAGGTTCCTGCATCTGGGAAAAAACAGCAAGTTAAACCCCTCCCTGCAGAGGAGAATGGCTCTCTCCTAAAGGATCTAATCATCGGTGAGATTACAGTTAAAAGATCATCCCTTACCTACGGCGACCTAGTATTTACCGATATAGATTTAAGCCTCAAGAATCTGAGGAATGTTCCCGGAAATAAGGCATCTGCTCTTGCATCCTTTACCCTTAACGACTCCATAGATTTTTCATCTCAATCTCTTGTTGAGATTCTGGATTATTCCATGGAGTTTAACCCTTTAAAATCCCTTATTCTTAAGGGGAGTTTTATATTAGATACTCCATCTTTGGAACTTCCTGACTCCATAAAAAGAGGCTACCATATGAGGCTGAAATCAAAAGAGTTAACCTGAAGGGTGATTATTCCTTTAGCTATCCCAATATCATCTTAAAATCAGATATATTTACTGAAGAGCTGAAACTCATGGGAAAGGAGGACCAGCTTCACAATATCCTGCTTAAGTCCCTTTATGGTAACTGCTCTCTTAGCTACAATCTAGATGACAGCTCCTACTCCCTGTCTGGCCCGCTAGATCTCAAGGGGTTTAATATCAAAAATAAAAAAATCAGAATTTTTTTACCGGAGACCTCTCTGTTGAACTCGGCGGTTTGAATAAGGAGATGATCACTCTGGATTCAGTGACAGTCAGCAACTTTCTTTTAGATTTAAATACCAAGATTGGTCCTGAAAAATCGAAAAACTCCTATCCAGAGGGAATAGTTTCCGGAGATAGCAGGTTACCTTCTAAGGAAGAGGAAATTGAAGTTATAATAGATAATCTCAAGCTAAGAAAGGGACGGGTACTTGCAAAAGATCTCTCTTTTGCAAATATCTATCTAGATGGAAAGAATATTTCCAATAAAAAAATTAATTCGGATTTTGTCCTAGGTACCCTTATAAATGGTTCCACCTCCTTAAAGGGGGATCTAAATGTAAAAGTAAATGATATGGATAGTTTTTCAGACCTCAGGACCAAAGGAAATATATCGATTTCAAATTTAGATCTCAAGATGCTAACCTCCTATATAAAGGATTTCCCCTATGAAATGAAAGGAATTGTCAATTATTCATCCTTTCTGGATTATTCAAAGAATAATCTAAGCTCTAAGGGAACCTTTTTAGGATTTGACCTCTACATAAAAAAAACCAAATCTATGGAAATTTCCGTGGGAAATATCCGATCCAAGCTAGACTTCAACTTAAAAAAAGAGGGGATTAGTCTTTCAGACAGCAGCTTCTCTCTCTCAAGCCTCAAAGGAGATATTAAGGGTAAAACCAAGTTTCAGTTGGCCAAGGGTGATATAGTTGTGAAGGAGTACTCTCCTAAAATAATAAATTTCAGTTCCATATCTCCCTTACATCTCCTCTGATCGATCTTAGGAGATCCCCTAAAGGAGCCGTCGGAACCACCGACTCCAATGAGCAAAAGAAGGAAAAATCCCTTCCCATAATATCGGCTTCCAAAATCAAGGTTAAAAATGGGAAAGTTATCTACAGGGAACTCAAAAAAACATCGGTCTATGAAAATATAGGATTTTCAGCTGCAAACTTTACCACCCAAAAAAATAAAAGATCCTCTATAGATACAGGTTTGTCCCTTGCAGGCATCAAAAAGGTAGAACTCAAGGGAAAGCTAACTCTGATGGAAGACTGGGATTTTTCTCCCCAGACGATCACCTTCAGCGGAACCTTTAATGTGACAAAATTCAATATTCCTACCTTCAACAATATCCTCGAAAAGAGCCTCCCCAACGAGTTTGACGGAGGACTTCTATCGTCCAGGGGAAGGGTTGATCTGAGAGCCGGTCAACTGAATTCGGAGCACGACATAACCATCTCAAAAGTGGACTTGGGTAAAACTACCGGTTATTCTAGGGAGATTCCTCTGGGATCTATAATAAAGGTTCTTTCCGATAAATACGGGAATATCCGTATCACCCTTCCTGTCACGGGTGGATCTCACCAATCCAAAGTTGAATGTCACCTCTGTTATAACCAGCAGCCTTATGAGTGGCCTGGTAAAGGCGGCTAAATCTCCTCAGACCATCATCTCCAAGATCCTTACCTTGGGGAATAACGAGATCAAGACCATTTACTTTCAGTATCTTTCGAGAAAACTGAATAAATCCGAAACAGATAAACTCAATGAAATTCTAAATATACTTATAGAAAATTCAAAATCCAAGGTGGCCTTTACCCTATACACCAATCAAAATGCAGAAAGGAGTCTTCTCACCACCAAATTCATCACTGGGATCCTCACAGGTGAGAGGATAGATTCGGTAAGGGCTCTGCAAAACCTCATGGAGGAAAGAAGAAAATATATTCTAGATTTCTTCTCGGATAAAATATCTTCCGAAAGGATAGAAGTAGAGGTTTCTCAGGACAGCAAATACCTGCCTCAAGCTGAGGTGAAATTTAAAGAATAAAAAAGATTATTATAATACTTGGATTGTCTAAGGCTAAAAATAGCTAGAAAAAGTGGAAGAACTTTAAAGTCCTTCCACTTTTTCTAAAATTCTTCTGTTTTTAAAAGCTCCCATATTATGAAAGAGAAAATTAATTTCCAGTTTCCTGACGGGACCCCTAATAGGTTAATAAAAAAATCTCCTTAGTTTATATAGATTATACTCTATCAACTAAGAAGGTTTAAAATTAATTTACACTATATTTGGGAGACTTCCGAAAATATGAAGGTTCTATATTTAAAAAGGTATTGAGTTTATATAAGTTTGCAGTCAATAAATTTAATTAATTGTCTTTATATATTTATATGTTCGTAATTCTCTGATTAGATGCTTAATATTAATATATTTAGGAATATTTAAAATATATTGTTTTTTTATGAGAATTTCATTATCTAAAATTTCTCTCTGTATAATCGTAGTAGAAGAAACTTTTATAGATCTTGTTAAAAAAGCATTCTTTAACTCTTCTAAAAGAGTATCATTTTCATAATATTCAATTGATATTTTTTTTATTATTCGTCTATCTAAAGTAGATACTTCAATTTTTTTTATAAATATTAAAACAATTAATGTTGCTATAAAAGTCGTGTAAGCTATTTCAAAATGTCCACTTCCTAATGATATTCCAATTGCAGCTACTACCCAAAGTGTAGCTGCTGTTGTAATTCCTTTTACCGATTCTTTTGTTTGAAGAATAACTCCTCCACCTAAAAAACCGATTCCACTTATCACTTGAGCAGTTAATCGACCTACATCTACCTTAAGAGCTTGAGCTAAGTTTGGATTTTCATTAATTAGATTTATAGATGTCATCATTAGTGCTTGTTGTTCTATTGCAATAAGGGTAGAACCTAGGCAGACTAATATATTCGTTACTAAACCTGCTGGTTTTCCTCTTTTTTTTCTTTCTATCCCAATTGCACCACCAATTATAATAGCACTTATTAACTTTAGTAATAAAAGTTCCATTTTTTCTCCTTTTTATTATTATTTCTTAAACCAAACAAAATTCTATTGAAGAATACTTTCCACAACTTCTCTCAGTTCTGTTTTCTCACAAGTTGAGTCATGAAGTATCTCTCGATCTGCTAATCTTTTTATTGAATTAGGTACAGTTAATCCTGTTTTCTCTGATAATATGTCAATAAGTTCAAAATCATTATACGACCCTAAAGGCACTCCGATTCCTTCAGCAACACTACGTGTAAATTTATATGGACTTGCTGTCGAAGCAATTAGTGTATGGGTTTTATCACCTGTTAATTTAACATAGTCTTTATACACACAATATGCTACAGCTGTATGTGGGTCAACAACATATCCATATTTTATATATAATGCTTCAATAGTTTCTATGGTTGCGGTATCAGCAGCATACCCTCCATAAAAATCACTCATATTTGCTTTCATAGAACCTGTTATTTCGTATTTACCATTTGACTTTAAAGATTTCATAAGTTCATCTATCATTTTAGGATCTTTACCACTAATTTCATATAAAAACCGTTCAAGATTACTTGAAATTAAAATGTCCATAGATGGTGATATCGTTATATTAAAAGGTCTGTCCAAATCATATACATCAGTTTTAATAAAATCTGTTAATACATTATTCTCATTGGATGCACAAATGAATTTATTAACGGGAAGCCCGATATTTTTAGCATAATACGCAGCTAGTATATTTCCAAAGTTACCCGTTGGAACTACTACATTAATAGGATCCCCAATTTTTATAATATTTTGGTTTACAAGATTATAGTAAGAGCTAATATAATATATAATTTGAGGTACGAGTCTACCTATATTAATTGAATTAGCCGATGAAAATATATACCCTTTAGATTTAAGTACTTTTTTTAATTGATCATTCATAAAGAGGTCTTTCACACCACTTTGAGCATCATCAAAGTTTCCAGAAATACCATACACATGAGTATTAGCACCTATTTGCGTTGTCATTTGACGTTTTTGTACATCACTTACCCCATCTGTTGGATAAAAAACAATAATTTCTGTCCCTTCAATATCTGCAAAACCTTCTAGAGCTGCTTTACCAGTATCTCCAGAAGTAGCAGCCAGAATAACTATTTTTTCTTTAGTTTCTAGTTTTTTTGCAGCAGTCTTCATTAAATATGGTAGTATAGATAAGGCCATATCCTTAAAAGCCAAGGTTTTTCCATGATATAGTTCAATAAAACTAAACTCTTCATATACTTTCAAAGGAGCAATTTTAGAGTTTTCAAATTTTTCATCATAAGCACCATAGACACAAGTATTAATTTCTTCTTCAGTAAAATCTTGAGCAAATAGAGACAATACTTTTTTAGCAATCTCTTGATAAGATAAATTCAAGTTCTCTTTATTAAAAATGTCAAACTTCGGAAACTTAGATGGAACATATAGCCCTCCATCAGGTGCAATACCTCTTACTACCGCTTCTGAAAACGTTAGCTTCTCTTCATTTGAACGCGTACTACTGTAATATAATTTTGACATTTTATATCCTCCATATAATTTGTTAATTTTTATATATATACTTCCTTTAAATCAATAGATCTAATTATACGTTAAAATATCCATGATCTTTTAACCAGTCAATAGATTCTTCTAAATCATGATTTTCTATTGCCCATATAGCATTAGGAGAATATTTTTCTAATGCTTCAAATATTTCAATTAAAGGTAAATTTCCTTGTCCTAACCCATGATGGTCGTCAGCAGTACCCATATTATCATGGATATGAACATAACCAATATGTTTATTAAGTCTTTTTATCCACTCAACAACAGATAAATCTGAACTGTAATTAACATGTCCAATATCTAGATTAATATCTAAATTTTCTTGATCGACTCCTTCTATAAGCTGAAGCATTAATTCAGGGTCAGGTTCAAGAAAGTTTTCGACATGAATTTTAACACTCTTATCCTTATCTTTTAAAAAATCTTTCCAAAATTGAATATTTCTGTCTAACCATTCATTTTTTGATTTCTTATAAGTAAATACGCCAGCAGGATAACCACCATGATGTAAAATTATATGTTTAGCTTTTATTTTATTAGCACAAGCATATGCATCCTCAAACCGTATTTTTGTTGCTTCTCTAATTAAACTGTCAAAACTTCCGGGACACATATCCCAAAATGGCCCGTGAATAGCACGAATAGAAATATCTTTTAGAGCATTTAAATGTTCTTCTATACCATTAGAATTAATATTTAAATAGTTTGGATCCCAAAATGCTTGAGCTTCTATTCCTAAATTGTGCTTGTTACATAATAAAGCAGTTTGTTCAAGGTTTCTAGAATCACATAATAATAAACTTTTCATAATTATCCTCCATAGTTAACTTATTTTTTCTCTCTCTAAAATGATAATATGTTTTTGATTCATAGAAACCTCCTTTGATGTTTGTTCGCACATACATTATCCCAGGAAAGTTTCTATGGATCTTTTTTTGTTCCATTTAATTATACAATGTAAGTAGAATAAAACTATTTCTCTATTTATGCAGACTCAACTGTAATAACAGGTGGCTCAATATATAATTTAGCATGCTCTTCTTTCGTGATACGATTTCCTTTTCTATCCACATAGAAAATAGCGATACCAGTAGCCGCAAATATCAAAGTAAAGATAGGTGTTAAATAAGTCAAAAATAGATAAGGCGCATATTGTAAAATAGAAACACCTAATACACCACTAAAATAAACACCATTAACCCAAGGTACGAGAGCACCACCCAGAGTGGCACAATCTTCCATTGTACGCGAGCAAACTTCAGGAGCAATACCCTTTTCCTTATATAAAGGTGATAACATCTCACCGGTGATAACATGAGCTGCATTTCCACTACAAGTTAATATATTGGATGTATAACTTGTAATCATAGTAGTAACAATTAGCTTAAAAACAGTATTGACTTTCTTTGTAAACCCACCCATTAATGCATCGATAACACCAATTGATTCGAGCATACCACTCATTACTATTGAATAGAGGATCATAAAGAAAGTAGTGGCCATACTAATTAAACCACCACGATTAAATAATTTATCAACTAAACTGTTCCCACTACTAATAGAGAAACCTTTAACCATAACATCAAGAACGTTAATAAAATTTACTCCTTGGAAAACTACGGCAATAATTAGACCGGAAATAGCTCCCATGAAAATAGCAGGAAGGGTATCAACTCTTAAAACTAATAGGACTATAACACTAATCACAGGAAATAGAGCTATAATAGATATATTAAAATTAGCTTGTATAACATTAATAATAGTATTTATTGATTCAGAGCTATATCCGCTTATATCTGTTTTTAGACCTAATACCACAAAAATGATTATGGTAATAAGATACGCAGGAATCATAGTCCACAACATACTTTTGATATGTCCGAATAAAGTTCCTCCAGTCACTGCAGGACAAACATTAGTTGTATCAGATAGCGGGGACATCTTGTCTCCAAATAATGCACCACATATTACAGCTCCAGCAGTCATACCAGGATCTAAACCCATTGCTGAACCAATACCCATCATTGCAATTCCTACAGATGCAGCAGAACCATAAGAAGTTCCGGTTGCCATAGACATAATAGATGTAAGTATTAATGTAGTTGGTAAAAAGAATTGTGGATTTATAATTTGTAGACCATAATACATAAGAGCCGGTATCGTACCACTAACAATCCAAGCACCTACAAGAATTCCTACAGATGACACAATCATAAGTGTACCCATTATTTTTCGTAAATTATTAAATGCATCATTTTCAGCTTTTTTATAATCAAACTTAAATACTATCATAAAAACATAAAGAACTGGCCAAATGATGAAAAGAGGGATAACAAGACTTGCTCCCTGTGTCATAGGAATGATCATCATCAAGAGAACAACGGTAACAATAGCTATAGATTGCCATAAATTTGCTTTTTTTGTCTTTTCCATAAATAATTTCACTCCTTTTATATACGCTTATAATTATAAATAACTGATATTTCGTGGTTATTAAATTATTACTACATTTTGGATTTGATACTACTTGATACAAATTTTGACTATAGGTTCAATTTATTTTCAACATGATTTAACGCCTGATCTAAGTCTTGGATAATTTCTTCCACCTCTTCAATACCTATTGATAATCTGACTTGTCCGTCTGCAATTCCAACTGCTTCACGGTCCTCTTTGCTCATTGATGCATGGCTCATTGATGCTGAATGTTGAATAAGTGAATCAACATTACCTAAAGAAGTTGCTAAACTGAATAGTTTTACGCTATCCATTAATATTTTCCCTGCTTCAAATCCACCACGAACGTTAAAGCTCATCATACCTCCAAAGTCTTTCATTTGTTTTTTTGCAAGCTCATGACCTGGATGAGATTTTAGCCCAGGATATAATACTTTTTCAACCATGTGGTGGTTATCTAAAAACTCTGCTACTTTTCTAGCATTTGAACAGTGTACATCCATTCTTATACCTAAAGTTTGAATCCCCTTAGAAAGTGATGCTGCATCTGTAGGTGACATAATCCCACCCATCCATTTCATGAAATCAGCATCCATTTTGTGCACTAATTTTTTGCTGCCTACAATCGCTCCTCCTACTAAATCTCCATGTCCATTTAAGTATTTAGTTGTTGAATGTAATACAATATCTGCCCCTAATGAAAGCGGTTGTTGTAGATATGGAGTTGCAAATGTGTTGTCAACATATAGTAAAGCTCCACCATCATGTGCTATTTCAGCTGCTTTTTTAATATCTGTAATTGCTAAAGTTGGATTGCATGGTGATTCGACATAAACAATTTTTGTATTTGGTTTCATTGCTTTTCTAATGTTTTCAACATTATTTCCTATTGTTGAAATTGTAGTTGCTTCAATACCAAAACGAGGAAGAATGTTTTTAATAAAACCAAAAGTTCCTCCATAAACAGTATCAGCAGCAACTATGTGATCACCAGCACTTAAAACTGCAAGTAATGCTGTAGTTATAGCCCCCATTCCTGATGCCGCCATTAAACAGGCTTCTGCATTTTCCAATGCAGCTATCTTTCGTTGTACAGCATGTACCGTTGGGTTTCCATATCTTGTATATGCATAGTATTTTCCCTCTGTATCTCCATAACCTGCAGCAATTGCTTCCTCAACATTTTTCATTACAAATGTCGAGGTACGGTAAATTGGTGCAACATGTGAGCCTGTTGTTGGATCTGGTTCACTTCCTGCATGGATTGCTCTTGTTTTAAATGATAATTTTTTTGTGTCCATTATAAAATCCTCCCTTTAAAATATTTTAAATTTAGATTCTCGTGTTATTTTTTCAACAATATACTACATACATTTCATATATCTACTCTTTTTATATATCTTTTTTGTGAATAAGTAAAATTCATAATATTAACATTATAAATGAATAATATTCACTTATAATGTATTCGATGAACATATAGAACAAGCTCATCCCGGTTTGACCCCCTAATTCTGGTTCTGTTGCAACAATTATTCTAACCCTAAGATTTCCTGATTTAGTTTGTTTTTAAGCTTTAGTCCCAAATAAGTTATTTATAAATTTACATTTAAAAACAGCAAGTCGGTAGATTAAACCGACTTGCTGTTTTCTTAATATATTCATAATTTCTATTTTAGATATAACATGCTTGGCAGAATTGAAGTTTTAAAATCCTAAGATGGATTTCACTTTCTTTCTAATAAAGCGATAATCTTGCTTTACTATATTATTAACTAGACTTGTGCAGCTCATTGTGTATATTTCTAACACAACATTTCACAGGTTCATAAGGTTATTGCTTTTTATGTATGAAAGAATATGATCGAACATTTTTAAAGTTGCTGGAGATAGCAATTCTGTTTTGTACGTGATCAGACCGATCGTCCGAAACTCATTTGGTTTTATGGGGTAGACATTGACATTGCAACGTACTTTATTTAGAATCAATTCGGGAACAAGACTTATACCAAGGCCATTCTCTACCATTGCGAGGATAGATTGGTCATTATCTATTAAAAATTGAGAACGGATGGATAAATTATGTTTTTTAATAAATAAAACGGTATCCGCACTATAACCTTCCCGCTGCAAAATAAAGGAATGATTTTTGAGATCATCAATAGTGACATATGTGGAATGTATGGGTTTGAAATCTCTCGGTGTAACGCACAGGATACGATCTTTATAAAGAGGCGTTGCTATGAGTTTTTCCTTAATTGGCAAGGAAGCGAAGCCAATATCTACAATACCATTTTTTGTCCAGAAAATGACATCTTCATAATCCCCTTGCATAATATTAATATTGATGTTGGGATAAAGAATTTCAAAAGATTTTACAATATCAGGAATCCAGTTGGTACAGACACTGCTAAAGGTACCAATTACTACGGTTCCTTTTCCCAGCCCGTTAATTTGCGTTGCTTCTTGTTGTAACTGTTCTTCACAGTTTAGAATTGTACGGACATGTATAAGCAGAGCTTCTCCTTCGCTCGTTAGTTTTACGCCAGTTCTACTCCTTATGAAGAGTGAAAAGCCCAGCTTGCTTTCCAGTGAGGCTATAGAATGACTAACCGCCGATGGAGTTAAATACATGTTTTCTGCTGCTCGCAAAAAGCTTTGCTGTTTTGCAACAGCATCAAAAATTTGATATGAAAATAATGACATAGATAGTCCTCCAGATAAGCGAATATAACTCATTTAAATAATAGAATAATGAATTTAGTTAGATAATTTAATATACAGTTAACCAATCGGATAGTCAAGACAAGTTTCAACTATATTGACATAAGACCAGAAATATTAATTAAATCTTAGTATCAAAAGGAACTCTAAGAGTTTAACAGTAGAATGTATAGGAGGTGAGATTTATCACTAATATATTAAAAATTTTTACCGTATTGTATAATGGTCGTATAAATTCATACAAAGAGTGTTTAACCTTAAGCAAAAAAATAGGGTATAATTTAAGAAAACAATATGGGGGATTTTGATTATGAATACACGAAAAACTTACTCTTCTAAGTTTAAATTTAAGATTGTTT
>NZ_JBAHZY010000144.1:0-8134 GCF_037132775.1 Psychrilyobacter sp. | reverse complement strand
GATTTTAATGTAGGTTTAATTGCCAACCAAAAGTTTTTTTCACAAAACTGACCTGAACTAAGAAATCGATAAATAGAATCTTTAGAGATTTTAGAATCAGTAATATTTTGTAGATCTGTAGAATGAGCAGATTTAGTTGAAGCAATTAAAAAATTTGAATATGTTTCAAGCAAGTTTTTATTCATAAAAGCTACTCCTTTAAATGTTATTACTAGGAGTATATTTCTTTTTTAGAAAAAAATATACCGCGAAACATCAGAATGTAAGTATTATTAACTCGATTTGTAAATTAATAATTATTTTAAAGTTTTTCAGATAAACTTCGGTGTTATATTTTTGATTTTAGGAAAGAAAATTAAAGGTATAGTTGTTTTTATTTTGAAAATATCGTTGTAGATATGATAATTACCTGAGATTGTAAAAATTTAATATTTTATGTATAATTATAGTGTGTAAAAAAGAGGAGGTCTTATGGAAAAATTATATCCATTAAAATTTAAAAAAGTGTTTAAAGAAAAAATATGGGGTGGAAGGAGTTTTAGTGAAAAACTAAATATGAAACTGCCAACAGATAAGTTATACGGCGAATCTTGGGAGGTCAGTCCCCATAGAAATGGAATGAGCCTTGTTGAGAATGGCGGGTTGAAAGGAAAGACTTTAGAGGAATTATTTTTAACTTATAAAGGTAAATTTGTAGGAGAAAAAATCTATTCTAAATATGGGGGGAAGTTTCCTCTTCTAATAAAATACCTAGATATCAACGACAGATTATCTGTTCAAGTACACCCTAACGATGATTATACTCTGAGAGTAGAGGGAGAATTCGGGAAATCTGAGTCATGGTATATCTTAGAAGCCAGTGAGGACGCTAAGTTAATCATGGGATTAAAAAGTGGGATAACTTCAGAAATTTTTGCACAAAAAACCAAGAACAAAGATTTTGAAAATTTATTTAATGTTATTTCAATAAAAAAAGGTGATTTTATAAATATAACTCCCGGCCTTATCCATGCAAGCTTAGAAGGGAGTGTACTAATATGTGAGGTACAGCAAAATTCAGATACGACCTATAGAATCTATGACTTTGACAGACTAGTTGATGGGAAGCTTCGTGATCTTCATTTAGATAAAGCCATGGAAGTGATAGATTATGAAAATACTCCTCAGATTTCTACCGATGAAACAAGAAAGAATATGGAGGTTGATGGAGGCTCAAAGCAGGAAATTACTAGAAGCAAATATTTTAATATAGATAAGTTGTTATTGGACGAGAGCTACCACGATTTAGATAATGATTCCTTTATGATCTATTCCATCTTGGCAGGAGGGGGAAGTATAACTTGTGATGGCCTGGTCTATCCTATAAAAAAAGGAGATACATGGTACATACCTCCTAAATTAGAGGTAGCAGTAGAGGGGAAAGTAGAGATTTTAAAGACTTTTTTATAAAATTATAGAGAAAAAAACTAGAGGATATCCTCTAGTTTTTTTTTGATACAGGCTTATAGAAATAATCTATATCTATTATTATGTATTCACTCTTACTTTTGATTCTATAAGGGATCATCCAAGTACCTAAACCAGAAGAAACCACTGTATGAGTTGTCTTAATTTTTTTATGACCATATCCATTTAAATAGAGGTAATTAACAAGGTGATTCATAGGAAATAGTTGACCATTATGAGTATGACCACTGAGGTGTAAACCTACATTATTTTCTAAACTTTCTTTGATACTTTTAGGATTATGATCTAGGACAATAAGAGGTGAATCTTCTATGCCCTTGAGAAGGGACTTCAAGTCTTTTCTGCTACCGTTAGTTTTATCATCTCTTCCAATGATATTAAGACCATTGATGGTTAAAATATCATCTCTTAGTAACTCTATTCCTGATTCCTGAATAAAATGAATATTTCTATCGACACCACCATAATATTCATGGTTTCCAAGAACGGCATAAATACCCTTTGGGAACTTATATTTTGATATAATTTCTTTTATATTACCATTTATTCTGCGAGGATCATTATCTACAAAATCTCCTCCAATCAACACGATATCTACTTTATCATTTGACATCTTTTTTAAAGCACGATCAAGGCTATCTCCATTAAAAACACTATTTAAGTGGGTGTCACTTAAAAATCCTAGTCTTAAAGTAGAATTAGAAGTTTTTCCATGCAAAGAAATTTTAAAATATTCTTTTTTATATTTACAAAATTAGATCTACTGATAATAGTTAAACTAAGAAAGAATAAAATTGAAAAAAAGGTAAAGAATTTTTGATTATTAGAGAGAAAAGTAAAAAAATCTTTGCCTAAAGCTTGTCCTAAAAAGTAAGCAACTAATAAAAATAAAGATACTAAGATCATATAATTATAATAAAATAAAAAATGCCCTGTAAATATCTCTAAACTTCTACTTTTATAAATTCGTCCAAAAATTATGCCAATCAATGGGAAATATCCAATAATTGGGATGATAAAGAATAAAAGTTTATTTGGGTACATTTTATACCCTGTAAACATAAAAATCCCTGTGATTATAGTTAAACTAATAAATATTATTGTTAAAAAATAAAATAATCTCATCTATCCTCCTGTCAAGTTAAATGCAAATAAAAAATTCCTATAGAATATACTTACTGTAACTAACATTATAGGAAGTATATTCAAAAGAGTCTATTTTTGATTTTATAGTTAGATCTGATTGATTACCTTCGTAATCTAAAAAAAATGCTCCCTGGTTAGGAAGCATTAAAATTTTTATAAATGGCGATGAGAGAGGGATTCGAACCCTCGGTAGATTGCTCTACACATACGTTCCAGGCATGCGCCTTCGACCACTCGACCATCTCACCACTGCTCAACTATAATACTATACTTTATAGGATAAAGCAAGAATAAAAGTTAATTGAAATTAAAATTTTAAAAACTTAGCTACCAATAAATACTAAATATTAACAGATAAAAAAGGTTTTTTTTGACACAGATCTCACAGAAAAAAATGCGATTAAAGTAAAAGAATAAAATCGGGTTAAAAATCGGCATCTAATCTGCGTCAAGTATTTTGAGTTTTATTCGTGTAAATTAGTGACAAAAAAAGTTTTCTTTTTAAAGTACTCTTAAAATATCATTGGTAGAATAGATCATCTCAAATTTATCTAGATTATTGATAATATGCTCTTTTTTCTTAGTAGGCAGTTTTTTAGTGTAGTAAGTCTTGGTTTTATCATGGTCTTTAACTATCTCAAACTCCTCCAAAATATTTATATTTTTAGGTAGGGTTAAATTACCACTTATTTTTACAGTTCCGTCTACATGGACATCTTCCCTTGTGATAACCATAAAATTACCTTCAATTTTGTTAACAGGAAGATCGTTGTAGAAGATATAGTAGTCATAACCATCACTATATCTGTCTGAAATATCTAAAAATTCAGAAAAATAATGGGGGAAGGGATCTTTTGTAATAACCAAAGTTTTTTTATCGTATAGTTTATTCCAAAGTCCCATGGTATAAATTATAGTTTTCATCCCACGGTTTCCTGAATAGATAACCAAAGGATTTTCTTTTTTTCTAAAGATAGTGGATAAAATTTCTTTTTGAAGGGAATTATAATCCAAATCTCCTAAAATAAAAGTTTTTATATCCTTTAATATCTCACCAGCTTTCAAACTCGTGGTTTTAAAATTATGATCGTAATCTATGATGAGGTGGATATTGTAATTTTCATCTTTTTTTATGATCTCTGTAATTTTAACCTTAAATTTGAAGTTGTAGTCATAGGTTAAATTTTTTAATATACTTTCAGTTTGTTGGGGAAGATAGCCTACGATAGATCTCCCTGAGTTTACAGTGATTCCATTGGAGTACTCAAGATACGTAGGAGAATTGATATCTATATTTCTTTTGGTATAGATCACTTCTTTCATGGGAAATATCGTATCATAGAGATCAATACTTTCTTTCAATAGATTTTTTTCTGAATTACCCTCTCTGATATCTTCTACAAACATCTTCACGTTAAACCTATCCATATACGTATCCACCTTTAATTTAAAGGCTACATCTACAGACTTCATCTCCACTAACCTCTCAAAGTGATGGGAACTACCAAACCAAACACAATTTTTTAAGGTGGTGCCGTCTGAAGACACAGCGTCAAACATGATATGGGTTTTATCTTTTCCTATCAATCTGACCCTGTCCAAGATGACATTTTTCACCTCAAAGAGAGGAGTTGCGTTTCCAAAACCATAGGGTTCAGCTTTTTCTAATTCATCATTAAAATTATATGTGAGTTTTGTAAAACTGATCTCCTTATCGATCTTTACAGGTTTTTTATAATCTTCATGTGATAATTTAGAACCTGCATCTTTATTTATTTTTTCTCTGAATTCATCGACTCTGTTGGAATCTATAGAAAAACCTGCTGCTCCTGCATGACCCCCATATTTGATAAATATCTCCCTCATGGAATTTAATCCTTCGATAATTGAATATCCCTCGATACTCCTACACGATGCCTTTGAGATACCATCTTTTTCCTCCATGATTATAGTGGGCTTATAGTATTTATCTATGATTTTAGAGGCTACGATTCCCACTACTCCGTGATGAAATCCCACTCCAGAGACAACAATAACATTATCTTCATAGTATCTATTTTTTTCAATTTCAGCTTCTACTTTTTCTAAGATATCAGCCTGAACTTTCTTTCTTTCACAGT
Organism: Psychrilyobacter sp.; assembly: GCF_037132775.1. GTDB lineage: Bacteria > Fusobacteriota > Fusobacteriia > Fusobacteriales > Fusobacteriaceae > Psychrilyobacter. Next base: position 3,401 of record NZ_JBAHZY010000144.1, on the reverse strand, counting down.
TTTGACCAATTAATTTTTTTGAGATCTCACGAGCTTCCACCATAGAATCACTGATGAGAAGTTTAACTGCCATCTTGGCATCTTCTAATCTGCCGGCAGCATTAAAGATCGGTGCTATTATAAACCCTACATCATAGGTATTGAATTTTTTTACTTCCAAATCATCAAAGATGGTTTGGAGTAAGATCTTTAAGCCTGAGTGTTTTGTATGTTTTAATTGCTCCAAGCCCAATTTAGTAAAGATCCTATTTTCAGCTTTTAGAGGGACTATATCGGCAATGGTGCCGATGGCAACTATATCTAAATATTGATAGATTTCTTCCTTTCTACCCAAAGTTTCATAGAGTCCCATCATCAACATAAATGCAGTTCCTACACCAGCAAGATATTCAAACTTGTAGGAGTTATCCTCTCTCTTGGGATTCACCACAGCATATGCAGGGGGCAAGATATTATTTATATCATGATGGTCGGTGATGATGACCTCTAATCCTATGGAGTTGGCATATGTCACCTCTTCTACAGATGAGACACCACAGTCCACGGTAATAACCAGGTCTCCTCCCTGTTCCTTGATGAGAGATAGGGATTCCTTGTTTAGCCCATACCCTTCATCTCTTAAGGGGATATAGTAATCTACTCTATAGCCTAACTCTTTTAAAGCCAGATAGCAGAGGGAAGTAGAGGTTATTCCATCTACATCATAGTCACCATAGATAAATATTGTTTTTTCGGCATTTCCCATTTCTATAATCTTATCTACAGATTTTTTAACATCGGCAAATTCAAAGGGTGAAACTATATTTTCTATCTTTGGGTTAATAAATTTTTCTATTTTTTCATGGGTATCTATCCCACGGTTAATCATGATATTAAGAAAATCTTTACTGAGCCCAAGGGACTCAAATTCTGTTGTATTGTGTATATCTTTATGCATCCATCTTGTTTCCATATGTAGCCTCCTAAAACCTCATCCTTTCCTATTCCTTCACGTGGTTACGAATATTAGAAATAATTATTTATTAAAAAGTTATTTCTAAATGTAAATTAGGAGAAGGGAAGTAAAGTGTTATTGTTGTTTATATATTACCATAATTATTTTTTCTTGTTATCAGAATAAAAAGTGGTAAACTTATAATAGAATAAAAAAATTGGAGGTAAAGTATGAATGAAACTTTGAAAACTATAAATAACAGGGTATCTCTCAGATATTATGACAAGAAAAAAATCTCAACTGAACATATGAATAAAATAATAGAGTCGGCAATCAATGCTCCTACAGCTGGGAATATGGTCATGTATTCAATTATTCATATTCAAAATAAGGAAACTATGAAGAAATTGGCGATATCCTGTGATTCTCAACCATTTATAGGAACGGCTTCTGATATACTGATCTTTGTTGCCGATTTTAATAAATGGAATACCTATTATAAAAATGAAGGTGTCTATCAGAATAAAGGGAGGAGGCCTAGAAATGCAGAGATGCTTCTAGCCTTTGAAGATACTATGATAGCCTCTGAAAATTCTGTGATTGCAGGTGAAAGTTTAGGGATAGGAAGCTGCTATATAGGAGATATATTGGAAAATTATAAGTACCATAAAGAATTATTAAATCTGCCGGATTATACCATACCTTTGGGGATGTTGACCTTTGGATATTACCCCGAGAATTATAAGAGGGTAAAAAGAGAAAGATTCAATAGGGAGTTTATTGTCTTTGATGAAAAATATAAAAAGCTAGATAAAGCAGAACTCAAGACAATGTTTGAATCCAAGGAAAAAGAATTTAGTTCAAAAACTTCCAATGAAGGGAAAGTTTTTGTAGAGGAATTCTATAATAGAAAAACAAACTCAGATTTTATGGAAAATTTTGAAAGATCGGTAGATCAGTGGTTTAAAAACTGGAAGTAAGATAAAAAAGATGACTTCTACAGATTTAGAAGTCATCTTCTTTATTTACTAAACATATAAGTCTCCTACCAGAAGATGATTTCTATCCTCATGTAGAGCACTATTAAAACCGTTGAGGCCACCCTTAAGACTTTTGATAGATTTAAATCCGTTTTTTCCCATAGTAATGCAAGCACCCCTAGCGAAATTTCCACGGGTACATACAACTACATAAGTTTTATTTTTATCCAATTTTTTTATTTCACTTTCAAAGTTTTTATCTTCATAATCTATCATGATAGCATTTTCAACTAAAGGAGGGATAGCTATTATCTCCTTTGGAGTTCTGACATCTAAGACTAGAGTGTTGTCGCTTTCTAAGAACTTCAAAGCTTCGTCTTTTGAGATGTCGAATGCTTTTCCCTTTTTCCGAATCTTAAACCTAAGATTTTTAACATAGGTCAATTACCAGTTTTAATTTTTTCTATAATATTCATGACTTACATTCCCTTTATCTATAGTTTTTATTTACAAAAAAGAACTTCGATGATTTTTATTATCTTTTCATTAGAGATGGAATAATAAACTTCTAAGCCTTTTCTCTCACCTATGATAATTTTTTCAGCCTTTAATTTAGATAAGTGTTGCGATATTGTAGATTGTGGTGTCTCTAGACAATGTTGCATTTGAGTTACATTGGCTTTTTTTACTGCAATTAAATTTTTTACTATGCATAATCTTATAGGATGAGATAGAGCTTTTAAGACACTAGCTTTATTTTCAAATAATTCTGGATCATCTTTGTAATATAACAAATTTTACCTCCTATATAAAATTTATTTATTTGTATATTCAAATAATACAATTTAATTGGCTATATGTCAAGTGATTGTCTATTCAAACACATCTCTCCTCAGCCTGCTAAACTTATCAAAGGCAATCTTAATTTATAACAAAGGTTGTAAGTAGAAGGGAGAGTCCTCTGATAGAAAAGATTGCAAGCATGATACTTATCTGGTATTTAATAGCTGTAAAGGGGGAAGCTCCTGCTAAGATTTGTCCAGTCATCAGTCATCATTCCTGGTAGAGCCACCAACCCAATGGTGGCCATATTTGCAAGACTAGGCTGGAGGGACGATATGATAGATCTCCTGTAAAACTCTCTGAGTGCCTCAAATTTTGTGGCTCCCATGGAAAGAAGATAAAAATACGAATCTTCCCCGTCTTTTATTTGGGCGGTGAGTCTTGTCAAGCACACCACCACATATTTTCAAGGAAAACTTCATTTGCAGTAAAATAATTTAATACTTTTCGCGGTCTATTTCTAATTCTTTCTACAGTTCTTTCTAACTCATCATCTGGTATTTTTGAAAAAACTGTTCCCTTTGGATATGTTTGTCTCAACACTCCATTAAAATTTTCATTGCTACCTTTTTCCCACGGCGAATAAGGATTACAGAAGTAAACATCAACATTCAAGTTTTTTTCTATTTCTTTAAATCCTGCAA
>NZ_JBAHZY010000137.1:0-15846 GCF_037132775.1 Psychrilyobacter sp. | reverse complement strand
CATATATGCTAAAATGTTTATATCCTTTTTTCATAAATTAACTCCTTTAATGTTTGTTGTCGTAACTACATTATATCGGTTTTTATGAAAAAAGGTCTTTTTTTATTTCAAGTGGTCGACTTGAAATGATTATACACCATTGAATTATAAATAAAAACCTCTTGTGTATAGCATGGGGTTTTTTATTTATAAAAATTATTTTATTAAAAAGGGAGAAAGAGATGGATTTTTTTCAATTAGAAAAACATGGAACAAACATAAAACAGGAGATAGTAGCTGGATCAACTACTTTTTTAACAATGGCTTATATTATATTTGTAAACCCAGGAATATTGAGTGAAACAGGGATGGATAAGGGAGCATTAATTACTGTTACTTGCTTGGCAGCCTTTATAGGAACCATGATAACTGCCCTTTGGGTTAATGCACCATTAGCTATGGCACCTGGGATGGGATTAAATGCATTCTTTACTTATACCTTGGTATTAGGAATGGGAACCACTTGGAATGTAGCCTTAGGAGTAGTATTTATATCAGGAATCATATTTTTATTACTTACAATGACTGGATTTAGAGAAAAAATAATAGATGCTATTCCTCTTCAACTTAGACTTGCAGTAGGAGCAGGTATAGGTTTATTTATTGCATTTATTGGAATGAAAAATTTAGGATTGATTGTAGCTAACCCGGCAACTTTGGTAGGATTAGGACCTCTAACTCCTACTGTAATCTTAGGATTGGTAGGACTTACAATAATGGGAGGACTGGAAATAAAACAGGTGAAGGGTGGACTTTTAATAGGAATAGTGGTAACTACTGTTTTAGGAATGGTTTTAGGGTATGTAGAATTACCAAACGGAATAATGTCTACTCCGCCGAGCATAGCACCTATAGCTTTTAAATTAGATATATTGGGAGCCCTAAAGGTATCCATGATAGCACCGATATTTTCATTTATGTTTGTAGACCTATTTGATTCAGTGGGAACTATTGTAGCTTGTGCAAATGAAGCTGAGATGATAGATGAAAATGGAAAGATAGAGAATGTAAGTAAGATATTAGAAGTCGATGCAGCAGCTACTGTAATAGGATCATTATTGGGGACGAGTACCACTACTACCTTTGTAGAATCAGCTGCAGGAATAGCTGAAGGAGGAAGAACGGGACTTACTTCTGCCACAACAGCAATTTTATTTTTCCTAGCGATGTTTTTTACTCCGGTGATAGGAGTAGTACCGGCATTTGCTACGGCACCGGCACTTATTATTGTAGGGATATACATGTTTAAAAATCTTATAGACATCGACCTACACAAGATAGATATAGCTATCCCAGCATTTTTAACGATAATCTTGATGCCGTTGACATATAGTATCAGTACAGGGATTACCTTTGGATTTATTTCATATGCAATTATAGAGATTATCTCTGGAAAGACTAAAACAGTAAAACCTACTATGTGGGTAATTGTTGCTTTATCTTTAGTAGAATTATTATCTAAATAAATTTATAAAATATATGGCAGTTTTAAAGGGTAATTCCTTTGAAACTGTTTTTTTTATGTGGTATAATTAGGTTATAAAATAGAAGGGAGGATTGATTATGAAAAAAACTATGTTTATATTCGATTTTGACGGTACCATAGCCGATTCTTTACATATGGGAATAGATCTATATAATAATCATATAGCTAAAAAACTCAACTGTAAAAAGATAGAAAAAAATGAAATAGAGGATTTGAAGGAAAAAAACACCTATAAACTGTTGAAAGATCATAATATAAATCTAATTAAACTTCCAATTCTTCTATTTAGATTAAAAAAATTAATGTCTGAAAAAATGGGTGAGATACCTCTTATAGATGGGATAAAAGAAGCTTTAATATCTTTAAATAAAATGGGATATAAGATAGGAGTATTGACATCTAACAATAAAAAAAATGTAGATAATTTTTTAAACTACTATGAGCTAAGAAATTTATTTGAATTTATCTATTCTGAAAAAAATATATTTGGAAAAGATAAAGCAATAAATAAAATGATAAAGATAGAAAAATTAGATAGGATCATATATGTAGGAGATGAAACACGGGATATAGAGGCGTGTAAAAAAGTCGGAGTGCCTATCATATCTGTGGGATGGGGTTTTAATACGTCTGTTAACCTAAAAAAACATAATCCAGATTACCTTATAGAAGATCCAAAGGGACTCCTTGAGATAGCAATGGAGTTGGAGTAGAAAAAGAAAAGATTAAAAGAGGAAAAATTAAAGTTCTCCCAATTTGTCTAGTTTTTTTTGAACCAATCCACCTCCATAGTTTTTTCACCTGTAATTTCATAAAATCTTTTTTGCTCTTTTTCTGAAAGCGCTATTTTCTTAGTATCATCATCTGTTTTGTCGAATATTTCAAATCCTTTACTTCTAATCTCCTCACTCCATCTAGTTATTTGAGATGGAGAAATCTCATATTCCTTAGCTATTTGTTGAAGAGTCTTTTGTTCAGACAAGGCTTCCAAGACAACTTTAAATTTAAATTTTGATGGATAACTCTTTCTCTTTTCCATAGCAGATCTCCCCCACAGTTTTTCTTTAATTATACAATATTTTTTTACTTAAGGTCTGCCACCTGTTGTACTGATTTACTCTACTATCTTACTGGTGTATATAATAGAAAAAAAAGATTTTATATTCCCTTCAAATAAAGAGGAAATTAACAAAAAATAATCTTATATCATTCATGTTATTTTTGTGGTAGAATTAATAACTACATAATTAAATTTAATATTTGGAGGTAAGATGAAAAAATTAATATTATTTATATCTATTTTTTTTGTTTATAGTCTAAGCTTTAGTGATTTTCTCAATAATGATCTATATAAAAAACTAGGTTCACCAAGATTAGATAAAAAAGTTTTAAATAGTATAGACTCCCTTCAAAGTTCAGTTGGATTTTTTAAAACTTCCACTACCTATACAGGCAAGAATGGGTATTCTATGAGATTAGATGGATTGGAAAAATGGATAAATGACAATGCCATGAGGAGAAATATAGTTATTCACGGGGCAAAATATGCTACAAAAGCATATATCAATAAATATGGTAGATTGGGCAGAAGTTGGGGATGCCCGGCTGTTGATTAGATCTCAGTAAAGATCTAATCAACAGTATCAAAGGCGAAAGTATTGTTTATATCAATGGAGATTTAAATAATTATCAGAAAAAAACAAAGTTTATGTAAATTTTTAAACCAAAAAGGCTGACTCAAAAGGGTCAAGTCTCTTTTTTTTGTTTCTATTCTCTGACTCCTAAAACTACCGTTGTGTTTGCTGTAATTATTAATAACCCATCTTCTACTACTATCTCTGTACTTTTTATTGGAATAATACCGGCATGTTTTGAATCTACCAAAATATCTACCCCGTGGGTAAACTCCTCATCTTTTAATTTTAAAGTTTCAAAGGAAGCATTGTGTATAACTAAAAAATTACTATATGGAATTCTCTCTACCCCAACTCCATAACTGTATTCTATGGTATTATCTAAGGTATAGGCTATTACCCTGTAGGCATTAAAATCATCTACTAAAATAAATTTTAACCCTTTTTTTATATTTTCTGAGGTTGAATATCTAAATGCATTGACACACCTTCTTAATTTTATTAGACCAGCACAATACTTATGGAGACCTTTAAACAGAATATGCTCCTTCCTATCCCACCTAATTTTATTCACAAAATCAGAAGAAGAATAACTATTTTCATGATAGTGAGTTATATTTCCAATATCATCATCTAAGTTTATAAATTCCGATGTATGGGCTCTATCTGATTCTGGATCTTTTGGCTGTTGTTTGGCTCCCAATGGCTTTGTAAGACCAATCTCTGTTCCACCTTGGATAATCACCTTCCCCTGGGAGGTAAGTAGCATTCCTAGACTGAATTTGGCCAGATGTATCCTTTCTTTCATCGTTCCATCATAGGATAAATTAATCTTATCCCAAAGGGTAAAACCGTCATGGATTGATAGATATTGCAAAGTTTCATTGGGAGAATATGCAAACCTATGATAGAGGTTTATACTCACTGATTTATTATAATAATCTATTATATTTCCTATAATTCCAGCTCTGCATACATCTGTAAAATCATAGTTTCCCTGGATAAACCCCTTTTCATGAATCTTTCCTAAGTAGGAATCTCTTGTACTATCATTAAAAACCCCTAAATTTATCCCGTGGGGATAGTTGGCTATATGCCCCTTTACAGGAGCTTCATTTAAAGGAAGATCTGTAAAATTCCAAGCTTCTCCCTGCAGTATTATATTATCTCCTACAGCTTTTCTAATCTCTATCATAGTCTCTATATCCATAAAGCCCATAAGATCAAATCTAAATCCATCTATTCCATATTCATCTATAAAAAAATTTATTGAATCAATAATTAGTTTTCTTACCATAGGATTCCGACTCTCCAAGGTAGCTCCTGCCCCTGTTCCTCCAGAAATACTTTCACCAAACATACGATAATAGGATCCTGGCGTTAAATTTTCAAATATATCCCAATTATAGGTATGATTATAAACTACATCCATGATAACTCCAATTCCATTTTCATGAAGTTTATTCACCAGATTTCGCAGTTCTTTGATTCGGCCATATGGATTCTCTGCATCTGCAGCTAGCCATCCCTCAAGTGTGAAATAATTATGCGGATCGTATCCCCAATTATACGATGATCCCAACTCATTATATTTTTTTTCCCCTTCATCCACAGTAAAATAATTTTGTATAGGTAAAAATTGAACATGGGTAACTCCTAATTCCTTTAAATGCTCTATCCCTTTGTCGTATTCATAAAAAGCCTTAAAAGTCCCTGCATCTCCCATATCTATGTCTATGGTAAAATCCCTTATATGAATTTCGTAGGCTACCATGTCTGTAGGAGACCCTAAATTAGATACTCCAATACTCGTAGGCTTAATTCCTGCGTCTTCTGAATCCATAGATACTATAGCACCCCTTCCTATATTATTTGCATCACGACCAGGTACAAAGCTTGCCATAGACTTAGCATAAGGATCTAGAGCATATTTTATAGTCCCATCCAAATGTTCCACTTTAAAATCATAAAAAAATCTATCCAGATTTGAATAACCTGTTTCCCTCTCCTTTAGAATAATACTCCAAACGTTATCCTCTAATTTGGACATATTTTTAGAAAAAATAAGCCTTTGTGAATCATATTTAGAATATAAATTCAAAATAATTTTTTTTATATTAGGAGCCCAAACTTTTATCTTTATAGTTCCATCTTCTTTAAAGGTAACTCCCAGATCATCATCTTTATATAAAAATTTTCTTAGATCCATATCCTTCCTCCTAATTTTTTAATAATCTATATAAAAGAAGCCAGTTTATACAAACTGACTTCTTTTTGTACTATAATTTATTCTAAAAAATTAATTTTTTCCTTTAATATATTCATCAATCTCATGGGCAGCATCTTTTCCTGCTCCCATAGCTAAGATTACTGTAGCAGCACCTGTTACGATATCTCCTCCAGCAAATACACCTTCTCTAGAAGTTGCTGTTTCTTTATTTTCCATCGTTTGGATTGTGTTCCATCTAGTTAGCTCAAGACCTTTAGTAGTTCCTGTTACTAGATCATTTGGCATAGTTCCAATTGACATGATAACTGTATCTGCCTCGATGATAAACTCAGAACCTACTATTGCTTGTGGTCTTCTTCTACCACTTTCATCAGCTTCTCCTAATTCCATCTTAATACATTTTAAACCTGCTACTTGTCCAGTTTCATCAGCTATTACTGCGACAGGGTTAGTTAATAAGTTGAATTCAATTCCCTCTTCCATTGCATGCTCTACTTCTTCCTGTCTAGCAGGAATCTCTTCTTCACTTCTTCTATAAACGATACGAGATTCTGCCCCTAATCTCTTGGCAACTCTAGCAGCATCCATAGATACGTTTCCTGCCCCTACTACAGCCACTTTTTTACCGATAGTTGTAGGAGTATGATAACCTTCCTTGTTTCCACCCATTAAGTTTACTCTAGTTAAAAATTCGTTAGCAGATAAAACTCCTACTAAATTTTCTCCTGGAATTCCCATGAATCTAGGTAGACCAGCTCCACTTCCAATAAATACAGCGTCATATCCTTCCTCTAATAATTCATCTACAGTAGTTGTCTTTCCTACTACTACATTTGTATGGAAGTTTACTCCTAATTTTTCGATTCTTCCAATTTCACCATTTACGATGTCTTTGGGTAATCTGAATCCTGGAATACCGTATGTCAATACTCCACCTAATTTATGTAATGATTCCAATACATCTACTTCATACCCTAAAGTAGCTAACTCTGCCGATGCTGCTAATCCTGCTGGTCCACTTCCGATTACTCCTACTTTTTTTCCATTTTTAGGAGTAGAACTTACTTCTAAATGCTTTAAACTCCAGTCTCCAACAAATCTTTCTAAAAGTCCAATTGCTACTGGTTCACTCTTTATACCAACTATACAAGCACCTTCACATTGTTTTTCCTGTGGACAAACTCTTCCACATACAGATGCTAACTTTGTATATTTAGCTAAAATTTCTGCTGATTTCCCAACTTCTACATTTTTTAATTCCCCAATAAATCCTGGAATATCAATGTTTACAGGACAGGCTGGTACACATCTAGGATTTTTACACTCTAAACATCTTTTAGATTCCCTCACTGCTTCATCTAAAGTAAGTCCTAAGTTAACTTCGTCAAAACACTTACTTCTAGATGTTGCCTCTAACATCCTTGGATGAGCTCTTTTCTTTGGATCTGTTACTTCTTCATGTTCAATAGGACAATTTTTATTTTCACCATGCTCTAATTTATTTTCTTTTTTCATTCTAAGTCTATTCTGTGCTTCGTCGAAGTCTACCTTATGACCATCAAATTCAGGACCGTCTACACAAGCAAATTTTACTTCTCCATCGATAACAACTCTACAAGCTCCACACATTCCTGTTCCATCTACCATCAATGGGTTTAAACTTACTGTAGTTGGTATATTTAATTCTTTAGTTAATAAAGCTACAAACTTCATCATGATCATAGGTCCGATTGCTACTACATGATCATATTTTTTATTTTCAGCTATTAATTTAGAAAGCATATCCGTTACTCTACCATGAAGCCCTTGAGAACCATCATCTGTACATATATATACATTTGGTGTTAAAGCTCTAAATTCATCTTCTAAGATAACATAGTCTTTATTTCTAGCTCCAATTATAACGTCTACTTCTATACCATGCTCTGAAAACCATTTAACCTGTGGGAATACTGGTGCGGTACCTACTCCTCCAGCTATAAAAACAATTTTTTGCTTTTTTAATGTTTCTATATCTTCATGGATAAATTCACTCATCTGTCCCAGTGGTCCAACTACATCTTGAAAATGATCTCCTACTTCAAGAGCCGCCATATCTTCAGTACTCTTTCCAACAATTTGATAGATTATAGTTATAGTTTTATATTTTCTATCGTAATCACATACAGTTAAAGGAATTCTTTCACCAAATTCATCCACCTTTACTATTAAAAATTCTCCTGGCATAGCCTTTTTAGCTAATTTAGGAGCTTTAATATCCATAAGTACAATATTCTCTGACAAATATTCTTTTTTCATTATTTCAAACATGATTTACCTCCAAATTAATTATTAAAAATACCTTTATTTATTTATTGCTTAATTAATATTAAGCTATCTTAAGCTTGTTTTTACTGGCCTCTCTAATATTTTCACATACTACACAATCGCGATTATATACGATCACAATCATTATTATAAAAAATATTTTACATTTTGATAATAGCACAATTCCCTGTTAAAACCAAACATTTTTTTCTAAAAAAGTTCTTTTTTTCTACATTTTAATGATTTTCTTCCTCTATTTTCATTGTTTTTTAAATAACTACATTTTTATTATTCTTCAGATTACATCTATAAAACTCTTAATCTCAAAAAAAATTATTTTTTTCATGAATTTTCTTCCTAACTTTCTATTTAATATGTTAATATGTTATTATTAATACTTTTAAGATTTTTTACCTTTATTGTATTTTAAATTTAAAATAAAAGCAGGTGTTATATATGAAAACTAAAGAACAATACGAAGAACAGATTATCAAATCACTGAACAAAGTTCCATTTGAGATGAAAAAAATTAAATTTCTCCTTTTTCTATCTAAACATATAAATAAATTAAGAAGAAGTAAATCAACGATATTAAAAATATTTTTTTTACTTTATAGTGTTATAGTATCTTTTCTTTATTTTTTGAAATAAATCTATAATCTCTATTTATTTTTATTTCCTGAATTATTAAATTGAATTGAACATAGAAAAAACTCCTCAGAATTTTGAGGAGTTTTTTAATTTAGACATTACCTTGGTCTGCTATTAATTTATTTCTTAAATGTATATTTAAGGTGTTTCCCTCCTATTCCAATAATTGAAGAGAGTTTCTTTGCTCTCTCTAAAATCTTTAACTCTTCAAAAATTTCATTATTTTCAAGTTTTGCATAGGATTTCATATCAAATCTAGTATGTGCATCACTTCCAAAGGTAGCTTTTAAATCGTATTTTTCCCTTAGATCTCTGGCTCTTAAATTTCTAACTTTATCCAAAGCATGATTATATGTCTCTATAGAGTCCACAACTTTTATTATTTCTTCTAAATATTTTTTATTTTTTATATAGTTTTTTTGTGCATATCCATTTAGATGGGGGAGAGAAGTGTGAGTTTTAAACTTTCTCAAGACTTCTATATAATATTCCCAAGATTTATAGGATTTTGCCATCCTATACTTATTTTTATAAGGTTCCAAATAAATTTTATAAAATTCCTCCAATTCCTTGGGGTTTTCAAAATAAGCTAATATCTCCATCCCATCTTCACAGCCTATCTCTATTGCAGGGATAGAATTTATACTTTCCTCTTCAAAGTATTTAACACTCTTTCTAATCTCATTATGATCCGTTATAGATATCAAATGATTTTTTTCTTTTAAAAAGCTTTTTAAAAATTTTATATCTATAAAACCATCTGAAGCTTTCGTATGTAAATGAAGGTCATAGTAGGTTCCGTTGTACTGTCCCTCCATTATAATTTTTCTTTTAAAAAATTCATCTAATTTATCAAATTCAATCATGAGTATCCCCTCCTTTTTTTAAGTATACTCTGTAAAAATATAAAATTCAAAATTATTTTATTTTTTAAAAAAAATATAATAAATAAGGGATGATAAGTTTTTTTATCATCCCTTATTTATTATATTTTCCCAAACATCTTCAATATTTCTTCTGTATAAGATCCATCCTTATTATTAATATAAAGTGGCGACTGGATTACTAAACCTGCTTCAGCACCCTTTAACCCTTCAACTAATATGATTTTAGCAGCCTTATTCCTTGTTGTATGACAAAACCTTATTCTTTTAGGCTCTATCTTATATTTCTTCATAAGTTCTAAAATTTCTATCAATCTATCTGCTCTATGCACCATGGTAAAATTTCCTCTAAATTTTAACAAATAACTCCCAGCTTTTATTATATCTTCTAAATTAATTAAAATTTCATGTCTTGCATAGGTCAACTGATCTAAGTCATTCAGCTGATTTTTATCTCCAGTAAATCTAAAAAATGGTGGATTAGTTATCACTGCATCAAAACTCTGATCTGTAAATTGTGATTGTATGTTCTTTATATCACCTTTCACTACCTCTACCTGATATTCTAATTTATTAAGGATGATATTCCTGCATGCCAAATCTACAGAGATATCTTGGATTTCTATCCCTACTATCTTAGCATTAGTCCTCTTTGACAGGAGCATTGGAATTACACCATTTCCTGTCCCTAAATCCATTATATTTTTCCTTCCTTTGTTTATAGTCAAAAAGTTAGATATCAATACTGAGTCAATAGAAAAATTAAAATAATCATTCCTTTGTATTATTTTCATATCACTATATTTTAAGAAGTCTATAATAACTTCATTCTCATGATTTTTACTTATTTTTTTATTTTTTTTATCATCTTGTTTTGTCATCTTTTATCATCACCTATTTATTATAATTTACTTTACAAAAAATAAAGTCTAGGAGATCCTAGACTTTATTTTTTATTCATATCTTTAATTAATTTAGATAACATCTCTTTTATTCCTGTATCTACATTTCTAAATCTAATGTTATTTTGGATAGATTCAAATCCTTTTTCTTCAACTATTTTTCCCACTGTATTTTCTAAAAAATCATAGGTAGTTTTTTCGATTGCTTTAAAGTCTAATGTTATTTTCACATCTCTTTTTAAGTTGTTCATAATATTTAAATAAAGTACCTCTGCATCTTGGTCTATAAAATTTTTAACAACTATTACCATTTCACATCACTCCTATTCTATTGATACCCTTAATACAACAGGGCAATGATCAGATCCCATTACATCATTTAATATGACAGCATCCTCTATATTATTTACAAATGACTCATTAACAATATGATAATCTATTCTCCAGCCAATATTTTTTTCCCGACCTTTAGATCTATAAGACCACCACGAATATTTAGTTTCTTCAGGCTTAATATACCGAAAAGTATCTATATAACCACAGTCTAAAAATTTAGTCATCCAATCTCTTTCTTCAGGCAGGTATCCTGGATTTTTTTCATTTTTTTTAGGATTAGTCAGGTCAATTTCCCTGTGTGCTACATTTAAATCGCCACATAAAATTATATTTTTCCCTAAATCAACCAGTTTGTTGCACCTTTCCATTATTGCAATATTAAATCTTAATTTGTAATCTAACCTTCTTCCCTCACTCTGACTATTGGGAAAATAACAGTTAATTAAATTAAAATCTTTATATTCTAATTCTATATATCTACCTTCAAAATCAAATTCTTGAATATCCATATTTCTAATATTCAAAGGTTCTACTTTTGTATATACCGCAACTCCTGAATATCCTTTTTTTTCAGCTGAAAAAAAATAAGTTTTATATCCATCTATCTGGGTTAGTCTTGCCTCTAATTGCTCTATTTGTGCCTTTGTTTCTTGAATACATAAAATATCAGGACTTTCTTTTAATACCCACTCCACAAAACCTTTTTTTTGAATTGCTCTTATCCCGTTGACATTCCAAGAATAGATATTCATTAACTCAAGCTTCCTTTTTCAAGATACCTCTTTAGTTTAGCTATAATCATGTTTATAGCTATCTTATTCTCTCCACCCCTAGGTATTATCACATCAGCATATCTCTTAGAAGGTTCACAAAATTCTAAATACATTGGTTTTACAGTCTCTAAATATTGTTTTTTTACTGAATCAAAGGTTCTACCTCTTTCGTGAATATCTCTTTCAATTCTCCTTAAAAGCATCTCATCTGTATCAGTATCAACAAATATTTTTACATCCAACATATCTCTTATCTCTGGGATAGACAGGATCAAAATCCCCTCTATTACAACTATCTTAGATGGGTTTATTTTTACCATCTTTTCTTTTCTTGAATGAGTTTTAAAGTCGTATATAGGTCTGTCTATAGCCTTTCCATCTTTTAAATCCATCAAATGTTTTCTCATAAGGTCAAATTCTATAGACTCAGGATGATCAAAATTGACTTTTGCCCTCTCCTCTATAGATAATTCCTTTAATTCTTTATAATATGCATCTTGTTCAACCAATACTGCATCTTCTGACTTAAATGCCTTTATCAGGTTATGAGCAACTGTCGTTTTTCCAGATCCACTTCCCCCTGCTACTCCTACAAAAATACAGTTATTCACGGTAGCCTCCTTTAAATATAACTTTGATAATTATACCCTATCTCTTATAAAATATCAATGATGATTCTTTTAATCACTTATAAATTATAATCCTTTTTCTTTCTTTAATATTTTCAATATATAAATTTTTTCTATTGATTTAAATATTTGCTGGTGAATTGGCATAAATTTTTCTATATTTGAATCTAATTCAAACATTTTTTTTGCTTTTATTAATAATTCTTCTTTTTCCTTTTTTTCCATCTTTTCATATAGTTCTGACAAAACTTTATAGATTGGATTGTTCAAATCAACCTCTTCATCCACCTTTGATTTAGGAGGTTCTACTATCTCAGCATCTATTATCTCTAGATGGGATTGTTTATCCTTGGTTACCTTAGATATTTTGAGTTTTCCTTTCATTTTAGATGTTTTTATATCTTCCAAAAGATCTTTATCACCTTTTACATTTTTTAAGATCCCATTGATATAAGCCACTAAAGTTTTGGATATATCAATTTTTAAATTTGAATATAAGATATCTAAAATATGTATTGTTACCTTTTCACTCTCTTCATTATACAATTTTATAATTTTATTCTCTGCTCTTTTATTCCAATTTTTAGAAACAAATATATTTCTTTTTGCCTTGGATATAGCTTTTTTAGTAGCTTCAGAAACTTCATTTATATCTTTAATAATTATTCTCTGAACCTCATTGGGCATCTCTAATTTAATTTGTTTTTGTACTGAATTTTTCAGGACTTTTTTCTTTTTTCCCTTTAAAATATAATCGGAAATATGACATTCTCCATCTTTATCCACATTGTACTTAAATCTATAGGAATAACTTTTTTTTTCTTTCAGAGGATGTACTTCATAGGTTAGAAGATAACCTTTTTCCACTAAAGTATCAAAAGATTTATTTATTCTTTTCATCACTTGTTTCATCTTACTCACTTCATATTCCTTGACTTCTCCAGTTTTTAACACCTTTCTTATCGTACTCTTTAGGGTTAATGGAATTATAGTTGCTAAAGTTTCTATCCTAAATTCACCTTCAGTATTCGCAAATCTTTTCATACTTAAAAACAGATATATTTTTTCTGCAGCTCTATCCGATTTTCTCAAAATATTCAGTTGGTGTCTATCAAAAATAGAGTAATGTTTTATCCTCAATTCCTCTATTATTCTATAGTCTAATCTCACCTTATAGTAAACTTTCATCTTATTTGTTTTTATATTTTTTTCCTTAAATTTTTCATACTTCACCAAATTAAGGGGTTCTTTATAAACCTCTCTGATTATATTCCCTGCAGCTTTTTTATTTCTGATCATTATTTTATATGTCGTTGCCTGTAAATTATATAGAGTTTCTTCCATCTTTCTATAATATTTCATAGAAAACTTTAATCCTAAATAACCTATAACTTCCTCGATATTAAAGGTGATATACTCCTTTGTAGGATCATCAGGTAAAATTTCTTGAAACTTATATAAAATAAAATAAAATACATTTTTTTCAAAATCTGAAGGCTGTTGATTTCTTATTCCTTCAAAATTGTCCGTACTCAAAGAGGAACCAAATTTAATTCCTGCATTAGCTATTTCATACACCAAATTTACATTTCTTTGCCTTTTCGATGTAAAAAATGGTAAAATTATGAATAAAAAAGGGTGATTAATCGTATCTCTTATATCCATATCTTCCAAATATAAAGATACTGTTTTAGTCGGGATTGTTTTAGGTTTATAACTTTTAATATCTATACTAAGATCATCTTTGTTCCCTATCTCTAATATTTCTAATAGAGACTCTTGTTTCTTATCAGACATTTCCACCCCACCTTATCATCATTTTCAATTTATAATTTTATCATCCTTTACAGGTTATAACATTTTTTCATTGTTTTTTCAAGTTTTATTTTTATCATCACTTACTATTTATAATTCCATATTTTCTATAAAATATACTTAACCAATGTTTTATTAGGCTTTATTATAATCCTTTATTTACTATAATTTATCACCGTCAGTAAATATAGGCATTTACTATTCATCCCTTATTATTTATAATTTATCTTTTAACTTGTCTTCCTCTATCCCTCAATAAATACTAGACTTCTTTATCATCACTGTATTATTAACTTCATTTAAACCTAATAAATAAAAGGTTAATAATATAATCCCTTATTTATTATATTTTATTTTGTTATTCTCTCTAATAAAATTAGACCTATATTTATAATCCTTTGTTTATTATATTTTATTGATTTTTCCTTTTAATGTGTAAAATTTTCTTTTTCCCATTATTTTATTGACTTAGTTTATAATCACTAATAAAATATATTTAGTAATTATTTTAACATCCTTTATTTATTATAATTGTATTTTTCAACTATCCTTTATTTTTAAAGGCTTAGAATTGACTTTAAATATTTAAAGTCAATAAAATATAGCTTAGATATATAATCCTTTACTTATTATAATTTCTTATTATTTTAACTTTTTTTTAGCCCAATAAAATATAGCTTTCTTTATAATCCTTTATTACACATAAAAATATAGTCTTTAATATTTAGGGTTAGTTATACAATCCTTTATTTATTATAAATATAAATAATATTTTTCTTTTTATCACCCATATTTATTGATCTAGAGACAATTTATCTTTTTTTATAAAAAGCTCTACATAATACATAAAACAATAATACATAAAACAACTATAAATCTTAAAGGATAGTTTTGTTTGTTATTGAAATTATTTTTAAAAACTTCCTGGACATAATCTCCTTATCAAAATAATAAACTATTTGATTGATATAGGAATTTATTTGCTGAGAGAATACTCTATATAAAGAAATAACTATAAGTTACCATAGAGATGTAAGATGTCTCTCATTGCAAATTACATCTCTTAACTACTTAGAATAGGGTATATTCATATCGAGTGCAAAATTACCTCCCTAAGCCACTCTAGTACTATCTCTATGTTTGAATTAATTCTTTCTTCTTTCTCTTATTCTTAAAAATATAGAAATTTATTGGAAGATTTATTACTCTTATTAATCCTAAAGGATTTTAAGCAATAAGGAAGATATGGATTTATGTACGTAATATTAATATTTAAATTAGTCTAAAAGATAAATTTAAATTCCTTTAAATCTTTTTTTTATACAATTTTTTCGATTTATAATTTAAACTTCGCCTTTTGATTTCAAAATTTATTTTTATAATTTCCTAGATAAATAAAATAAGGCAGAGAAATTTTCTCTGCCTTAAAAAGTGTCATCGCGATCTTTTTAACTCATTATCCATTTTTTCTTGGATAATACATTTAATTCATAATCATCCAATGAATCCAAACATTCTCTTCTCAAAATAAATAAAGCAGTTAAATTAATAATTCCCATAAACCCTAGTCCCAGATCAGCTAAAGACCAGACTACGGCACTTTGGCTTACTCCTCCAAATAATATCATGATTAAAACTAAGACGTTATATCCTGTCTTCAGATGATTTTTATCACTGATATAACTTAAATTTATTTGGGCATAATATCCTATTCCTAAAATTGTACTGAATGAAAACAAAAATAAGATCAAGGCTATAAAGTTTACCCCAAAAGTTCCAAAATGATAGTTCATAGCCCCTTGTATCAATTCTAACGGTTTTCTAATCTTATATTTAATAAGTGATGATAAAGTAAGTTTTGTTTTATTTGATTTTTGATCATTTTCTATAAGTTAGTATATTATCTTAGAATAGACAATGTTGATGTAGAAAGAACAAACTTAACAAGTTACCATAGCTTTCCTTCCTTTGATTTTTTTGATATTTTTTCCGTTTCCGATCTTTTTAAGGCATCCATAATTTATGGTGGTCGTGTTTGTCAAACAGTTTATGAAAAAACTTAAGCAATTTTTTGAGTACCAAAATATACCTTAGCAGGTGTTTCATAATCTAAAGAACTATGTCCTCTATCGTTATTATAAAAATTAATATACCTTTTTA
>NZ_JBAHZY010000116.1:0-7824 GCF_037132775.1 Psychrilyobacter sp. | reverse complement strand
AAAGGTATATTAATTTTTATAATAACGATAGAGGACATAGTTCTTTAGATTATGAAACACCTGCTAAGGTATATTTTGGTACTCAAAAAATTGCTTAAGTTTTTTCATAAACTGTTTGACAAACACGACCACCATATTATACATTATTAATTTTTCTTCCCTTCGTGTCCATTAGTGTAATTCGTGACTAGTTTTATCTTTTTATCTTTTTTTCATTTGTACTATTCTATTATTAGAATCAAATAAATATGTTAAAATAAAAATATAAAAAAATTATTTGTAGGAGTGTTGAGAATGAAGAGAAAATTAATTATAGAAAAAACTAAAAAATTTGTTAAGGCTAAATTAGAAGGTGAAGGATCGGGACATGATTGGTGGCATATTGTAAGGGTTTACAACAATGCACTGGATATAACTAAGAAAGAAAGATCACTTTATAAGGGGAATATCGATATTTTTGTGGTCGAACTAGGAGCTCTCCTACACGATATCGCAGATCATAAATTTGGATACAGTGACGAGGATAGAAAAAATATCATAAGTAATTTTCTGTTAGAGTTAGAGGTGCAGAAGAAGATAATAGATCATGTAGTTTATATAGCCAATAATATATCCTTTAAGGGTGGAAAAAATAAACATGAGATGGAAACTATCGAGGGCGAGATAGTGCAGGATGCAGACAGATTAGATGCTATAGGAGCCATAGGAATAGGCAGAACTTTTGCATATGGAGGATATAAAAAAAGAGTTATGTATGACCCAGATTCTGGAGTAGATACAAATAATAGAGAAGCCAAGGAGGATACAATAAGTCATTTCTATGAAAAACTTCTCCTTCTAAAGGGTAAGATGAATACTAAAACAGGATATGAAAAAGCTCAAAACAGACACAGAGTAATGGAAGAATTCTTAGAAAATTTCCATTCTGAATGGAATGGGGAAAAATAAGAAATATTACCTTATGCTTATATTTTGTTACCATTAAAGCATCTATATGCTTTTTTTGGTATTTAATTATGGAATTTTGGAAAAAACTTGATTTATATAAAAATGAGGTATATTATGCTTGATATAAGTAAAATAGAATGTGTTATTATTTTATAATAAGAGGTGAAATGATGAGAGTTGGAATAATTTGTATGAGTGATAAGGGGTCTAAAGGAGAGAGAGAAGACCTCAATACAAAAATAATTATAGAGTGTGTAGAAAATTTTGGATATGAAGTTATTGTAACCAAACTCATTCCAGATGAGGAAGACCTTATAGAGAGTAAGTTGTTAGAAGTTGTAGGAAGAGGGGATATAAATTTAATTTTAACTACAGGGGGAACGGGGTTTTCTCCCAGGGATGTGACACCAGAAGCAACTCTAAAAGTTATAGAAAGGCTGACACCTGGAATACCAGAGGCTATGAGGGCTTTTAGTATGAAGATCACTAATCGTGGGATGCTCTCTAGAGGGGTTGCAGGGATTAGAAAAAATACACTGATAATCAATCTTCCTGGAAGTCCTAAAGCTGTAAAGGAAATACTAGAATATATGTTAGAACCAATACATCACGGGTTAGAAATTTTATTAAAAAAAACAGGAGACTGTGCTAGGAAATAGAGGGAGGAAATATGTTAGATTCATATAGTAGAAATATAGACTACTTGAGAATTTCATTGACAGATAGTTGTAATTTTAAGTGTAAGTATTGCAATCCCGGTGATAATATACATCGTTTCGAAAAAAATATGTCACAGCAACAAATCGTTGATCTAGTAAAATTATTTTCAAAAATAGGGATAAAAAAAATAAGATTAACTGGGGGAGAACCTCTGTTAAGAAAAGATTTGATAGAGATAGTGAGGGGAATAAAGAAAGTAGATGGGATAGAAGAAATTACCATGACTAGTAATGGATTGTTATTATCAGATAGATTAGAGAGCCTCAAAAAAGTCGGATTAGATAGAGTAAACCTAAGTCTAGATACATTTAATAGGGAACATTTTAAAGATATAACTGAGGTAGACGGTTTAAATGAAGTTTTATTAACTATAGATAAATTAGAAGAACTGAAGATGGTTCCCATAAAGATAAATTGTGTTTTAATCAATGACTTTAACAGTGATGAAATAGGAGATTTTATAAATTTTACTAAAGATAGAGAGGTTCAGATAAGGTTTATTGAGCTGATGACAATGGGAGATAATATAGAGTGGGGTAAGGGTAAATATTATTCAGGAGAAGAAGTCATAAAGAAATACAGGGAATTAAAATTTTATAGGGAAGAAAGCATAGCTAAAATTTATAAAGCACCAGATTCAAAGGGTGAAATTGGGTTTATATCTCCTAATTCAAATAAATTTTGTTCATCTTGCAATAGGATAAGGATAACTTCTGAAGGTAAGTTAAAACTTTGTTTACACTCAGATATAGAATATGATCTTTTAAAACTTTTATGTGAGGAAGAACCGATAGAAGCCCTAAAAGAAATTATGGAAGAAAAACCCAAAGAACACAGGTTGAATGAAAAAAAATATATAAAAAAAAATATGGTAAGTATCGGAGGATAAATCCTGATAAAATAAGATGATTAATTATATAGACACAAAAACTATATCAGTATTTTAAGCAAAAGAATTTAATGGATCGTTATTTATTGTGATGGAAACTTAAAAAGGAAAAAACATGGATTATATATTAAATGGATTTATAAGGGCATTTCAACTGATAATTTCTTTAAATAAGGAATTATACGAAGTCATTTTTCTGTCAATAGGAGTTGCCTTTATCTCAACAGCAATAATTTCAATGATATTTATACCTATAGGATTGAAGTTAGGATTAAAAAAATTTAAAGGAGAAATTTTTTTTGCCAGAATAACATTCTCTTTGATGGGAGTCCCATCAGTAGTAGTAGGGCTGGTAATAGCACTAATACTATCTAGAAATTCAGTATTTGGATTTTTAGAACTACTATACACTCCTACAGCTATCATAATAGCTCAATCATTCTTGATCTTGCCTCTGTGTCTGAGCCTGACCTATACACTCAGTCGTTCTAAGGCACGAAAAATAAACAGGGTAGGGATGATACTGGGTGGGAGTAGAAAAGACAGGTTATTTTTAATCCTATTTGAATTAAAAGATGAACTATTAATAATAGTCATTACTTGTTTTTCTCGTGCAATAACAGAGGTAGGGGCAGTTATGATTGTAGGTGGTAACCTCAAGGGATCTACTAGGGTAATGACGACATCTATATCTATGTTAAATTCCATGGGAGATTATTCTACAGGAATAGCACTTGGAATAATATTATTAGGGATTACATTTTTAATTAATAATTTCATATATGTTCATAAGGTTGAGGTGAATAATTAAATATGATAAAGGATATTAAGATTAGAAATTTAAAAAAAAAATATGACAAAAAAAACATTTTAGATATTCCGGAACTTATTTTTAAAAATGGTAAAATTAGTTATTTATTAGGAGAAAATGGAGCCGGAAAATCAACACTATTAAATATTTTAGCCAAAATAGATAATGATTATCGAGGCAAAGTAGAGGATCCCTTTACACAAGATGAAATTTCACTAGTAGATGCAAATCCGTATATGCTTAAAGGGAATGTCTATAAAAATATTGCATATCCATTGAAGATCAGAAAAAGAAAGGATATAAATGAAAGTATGGTGGCTCTTTTGGATATATTTAATTTAAATGTATTAAAAAACAAGGAGGCTTCTAAACTCTCAAGTGGGGAAACTCAAAAAGTTGCAATTGTAAGGGCACTTTCATTTTCTCCAAAATTATTGATATTAGATGAACCTACAGCAAACTTAGATAAATCCGCAAGATTGGAACTTATAGATATCTTGAAAAAATATAACCAAGAGGGGAATACTATAATTGTCGTGACCCACGACCATAGTTTTTTTGAGAATTTAAAGGGAGAAAAAATAATTTTGGAGAAATTAGGGATGGAGTAAAAAGGAGTAAAATATGAATTTTTTGAAGGTAACTGATATAGATGAGATAGAGGAATTAATTTTAAAAAAGATACCTTCACTTAAAGGGAAAAAAGAAACATGTAAATTGGAAGACTCCCTGGGGAGAATCCTGTGTGAAAACGTTGTTGCTAGTTTAAATGTTCCTGAATTTAATAGATCTACAGTGGATGGGTATGCCATAAAATCCAAGGAATCCTTGGGAGCTTCTCAAGGTATACCTGCATTTTTCACCATAAAAGGTGAGGTTTTAATGGGGGAAAACACCTCTAAAAAATTAGAAAGTGGAGAGGCAATATACGTCCCCACAGGTGCTATGATTCCAGAATGTGCAGATTCTATGATTATGATAGAGTACTGTGAGATATTAGAAGATACTTTACTCGTGCATAAACCGGTAAGTAATTTTGAAAATATAATGCTCATGGGAGAAGATGTAAAAAAAGGTGAGGTTATTCTAAAAAAAGGATCAACTATAACTCCTGAAAATATAGGGGCTCTTGCCTCTTTAGGGATATATAAACTACCTGTATTTAAAAAATTTACATTTTCTATAATTTCTACAGGAGATGAGATAATAGGAGAGACTGAAGAGTATAAGATGGGGAAAATCAGAGATGTAAACTCCTATACTCTTTCTTTGGCTATCCAAAAATTCGGGATTGTAACAGAGAAAAAAATAGTAAAAGATAATTTTGAAACTATATTGGAAGAGGTAAAAAAATCAACTGAAAAATCAGATATAGTGCTCATATCAGGAGGAAGTTCTGCCGGTAACTATGACTATACCGGCAAGGTTATCTCCATGTTAGATGGAGGAGAGGTATTTGTCCACGGCATATCTATAAAACCAGGAAAACCTACTATTATCGGAAAATCAAATGATAAACTTATCTTTGGATTGCCTGGGCACCCTATTTCCTCCATGGTTGTTTTTAATATCATTGTAAAAAAACTTGTTGAAAGTTTATATTTTTGTGAGGATAGCGATGATTATTACCATGGGATTTTATCTCATAATCTACATTCTACCCCTGGACGAACAACATATCAGATGATCAGTAAAACTATTGAAAACAATGAGATTGTGATTACTCCTATCTTTGGAAAATCAGGGATGACAACTCTTATGACTAAATCTAATGGGTATATAATATTAGAGAGTCATATAGAGGGGCTAGAAAAAGGGAGCAGGGTGAAGGTATATAGATTTTAGGAGGCAGAAATTTGAGAAATACATTTATAGATAATATCAGCTTAGAAGAAACTAAACCACTGTTTTTTAACAGGATTAAAAAATATAGTAAAAAAGAGACAATCTCTACGGAAAAATCCTTGGGTAGGGTAACATCGTCATCTGTTTTTGCCAACGTATCATCTCCTAATTTTAATGCTTCAGCTATGGATGGAATATTAGTCAGATCTAAAGATACAGATCTTGCCAGTGAAACGAGTCCTGTAACACTAAAAAAAGATAAAGATTTTCTCTATGTAAATACAGGAAACCCTATCGATAGTAAATTTGATGCTGTTATTATGATAGAGGAAGTAGTGGAAACAAAAAATGGAGACGTCAGAATAATAAAATCTGCGTATCCCTATCAGCATATAAGAAATGTAGGTGAAGATATAATAAAAAATGATATGATCTTACCTTCATTTCATGAGATCAGACCAGAGGATATAGGTGCTTTATTTGCTGGGGGAGTATTTGAGATAGAGGTAATTACAAAGCCAAAAATTGCAATTATTCCAACAGGAAGTGAGATTGTAGAAGACTATAGAGATCTAAAAATAGGAGATATCATAGACTCTAACTCTAGGATGTTTGAAGCTATGATCACCGTATCAGGAGGAGAACCATATCGGTATTCACCTGTTCGGGATGAAAAGGACCTGTTGAAGAAAAATATATTAGATGCAGTAGAAAAAAATGATGTGGTAATAATCAATGCAGGATCATCGGCAGGAACCCATGATTATACTAAATCTCTCATAGAAGAATTGGGAGAAGTTATAATTCACGGCATAGCTATCAAACCGGGAAAACCAACTATCCTTGGATTTATTAAGGATAAACCTGTAATAGGAATACCGGGATATCCAGTCTCAGCATATTTTGTCTACCAGCAGTTTGTAAAATCACTCCTAGAAAAGATGTTATGTAGAGATGATGAAAAGGCAATCACAATAAAAGCCAGTTTATCTAAGAGAGTGTACTCCTCATTGAAACATAAAGAATTTGTCCGTATGACCCTAGGTTATGTAGGAGGTAAATTGGTTGCTACTCCTTTAGATAGAGGAGCAGGAGTCAGTATGAGTCTAGTAAAAGCCGACGGAATACTTGTGATATCTAGAAATAACGAAGGACATGATCTCGGGGAAGAGGTAGAGATAAAATTACTCAAGCCACTCTCAAGTATAAAAAAATCCATAGTAGTAATTGGAAGTAACGATCCTATAATGGACAGGATTTCCGACAGTGTGAGATTGTCCCTATCCCATGTGGGAAGTTTTGGTGGGATACTAGCGTTAAAGAAAAAAGAAACTACGATAGCTCCTATCCATATATTAGATAGTAAAAGTGGGAACTACAACATAGATATTTTAAATAAATATTTTCCATCTGGAGATGTAGTTTTAATAAAAGGAATAAAGAGGGAACAGGGTCTGATAATACCCAAAGGAAATCCAAAAAAAATAAAGGGAATTGAAGATCTGACACGAAATGATCTGATATTTATGAATAGACAAAAGGGAGCAGGAACTCGTATTCTTCTGGACTATAGTTTAGAAAAATTAGGTATAAATAATAACGATATCCAGGGATATGAAAGGGAAGTTACAACTCATTTGGCAGCAGCAATGTCAGTTAAATCTTCAACCTGTGACCTGACTTTAGGGGTTAAATCTGCAGCCGATATATTAGATCTTGATTTTATACTTGTAGATTATGAAGATTATGATTTTGCAGTTTTAAAGGACAGTCTAGAAGATGAAAGAGTTTTAAAATTCATTGAATATATCAAATCAGAAGATTTTTCTAAAGAAGTAGAAAATATACCGGGATATAAGTTAGTAAATCCAGGGGAGATCATTGAGATCTCGTAGAACTCTTCCTTCTTATGGTTCCCTGTGACATCGTAGTTCTTGCGAAAATTTAAACTAGATAATAAAAAAATAAAAAAGGAGAAAATCATGAGTACTATAAAAGGAAAGATACTTGCAATAAATATAAGTGAAACAAAGGGTGTTGTGAAGCAACCTATAAAAGTGGGAGTGTTTAAGGTAGATCATGGTTTAGTAGGAGATGCCCATGCCGGTAACTGGCATAGACAGGTTAGTCTACTCGATAATTCCAGTATAGAAAAATTAAAAAATTTAGAAGGGGTAGGGTTTTCTACAGGAAAATTTGCTGAAAACCTGACAACAGAAGGTCTGGTTTTATATGAATTACCGGTTGGGACAAAATTAAAAATTGGTGAAACTCTTCAAGAGGTAACTCAAATAGGAAAAAAATGTCACGTTGGATGTGAAATTAAGAAATTAGTAGGAGACTGCGTAATGCCTAAAGAGGGAATATTCACTAAAATCTTAAAAGGTGGAGAGATAAAAGCAGGAGATTTAATAGAAGTAGTGGAAGGGTAGAAGGAGCTAAAAACAAAAGGACACTGATTTCAGCGTCCTTTTAGGGTCTGTCTCATATTTTGTGTAAACCTCCAAATTAGTGTAAACTACAATTACATTAATTTGGAGGTTTTTTTATGAGAAAAAGAAGAAAAGATTTATCCCCTGATGAATTAGCACGAAAAGAGCTAATTAGAGAA
>NZ_JBAHZY010000078.1:0-35385 GCF_037132775.1 Psychrilyobacter sp. | reverse complement strand
TTCTCTAATTAGCTCTTTTCGTGCTAATTCATCAGGGGATAAATCTTTTCTTTTTTTTCTCATAAAAAAACCTCCAAATTAATGTAATTGTAGTTTACACTAATTTGGAGGTTTACACAAAATATGAGACAGACCCTCTTTTTAATCACCTTTACAGTTTAATTAATAGTTTTACCTTCCTTAAGAAAGCTATTTATATGGGAATAATGACTCCTAATAAATTAAAATACTTAATAGAAACTCCTTGGAACTAAATTTTGAAATCTAGTTTTTTTATTTTTAAAGGAATTACTTTAAAAAATATGTAAATCTAAGTAAGGCAAAAAAATAAAAGGGAGGGACTTATGAATTCTTATTCAGATGTGGAAAAAAAACTATGGCCCAAATATCGTGATGAAATAAATCATTCTAGAAATACCATAGAAGTTGAAGGGGTATTTACCATGCAGGTGGCGGATCTTTTAAGTGAAATTCTAGGAGAAAAAATCTATTCGGAAGATATTCTTTTTCAACCCAGGGAAGAATGCCATTACAGATTTACAGATAAATTATTGAAAAATGAAAAATTTAAAGCAGCCTTTGAAAATTCGGATTTAGGAGCTATTATAGACAGATTTATTCATTCAGCCAATAGCCGGTATATCCATCTGAGTAAATCACCTGAAAAGACTAATTCCAAGATAAAAAGACATTAATCCCTGGTTATTCAGGGATTTTTTTTTGCTATAAAAGTACTTTTTATTTTTTAATTTTGTTCTTTAAAAATGAAAGATTCATGAAATCTGTGAAGTGGAAAAACATCTCTATCTATGGTATAATTTTATGGTTAAATGGATAGTTGTGCACTGAGTGATGACTAGAATAAATTATGAAAAATAGCAATAAGAGGTGAAAAATAGATGATAAAAATATATATTGCTCCCATGGCAGGAGTGACAGATTATACATATAGAAGAATTATGAATGAATTCCATCCGGATTTGATGTTTACGGAGATGATAAGTGTAAATGCAGTGAAGATGGCCAATGAAAAAACAATAAAACAAATGCTTAGATTATTACCCAATGATGGAGTGCAGATTTTTGGTAGAGATATAGACGTTATGGTGGAATGTGCCAAATATGTAGAAAGTTTAGGAATAACCTATATAGATGTAAATATGGGATGTCCTATGCCTAAGATCACAAAGAATGGCTATGGATCAGCTCTATTAGAGGATCCAGAACATATAAAAAAATTGATGACAGCCATAAAAGGTGCCCTAAAACCTGAAACGAAATTATCTATGAAGATAAGAATAGGTTATAAGGAGCACAAAAATCCGGTAGAGATAGCCAAGATAGCAGATGAATTAGGCCTTCACCATATTACAGTCCATGGCAGAACCAAAGAACAGATGTATAGTGGAACAGCTAATTGGGATACTATAAAACAGATAAAAGAAGCTGTGTCTATACCAATTATTGGAAATGGTGACATATTTACAGCTGAAGATGCCTATGAAAAAGCTACCGAATCAGGGGTAGATGGGATAATGTTGGCTCGTGGAATATATGGGAATCCATGGTTAATCCAGCAAATAAAAGAAAGATTTGAAACTGGAGAAGTGACAACGAAAATAACATATATCGATAAGATTGATATGGCATTAAAACATATAGAATATATGAAAGAAGACTATCCTGAAAAACAATTTAATTTTGAGATAAGAAAACATCTATGCTGGTACCTAAAAGGAGTAACTGGTGGAAATAAGATAAAAAATCTACTGAATAAGATAGATAACTATGATGAGATAAGTGAAATATTGATACGGTTGAAAAAAAATTAAAGGAACATAATTCACAATAAGAGGTAAAAAAATAAAATTAAAAGTGAGGTTTAGATAATGAGTAAAGAGACACCACTCATGAAACAATATAAAGAGATAAAAGAACAAAATCAGGAGAATATCCTATTTTTTAGGTTGGGAGATTTTTATGAAATGTTTTTTGAGGATGCTGTAATTTGCTCAAAAGAATTAGGTATAACCCTAACCAGTAGAAATAAGGAAAAAGGACAAAGTGTTCCCTTAGCAGGTATACCATATCATTCGGCAGCAGGATATATATCAAAATTAGTGGCTAAGGGATATAAGGTAGCTATATGTGAACAGGTGGAAGCTGCTAGTGAAGCCAAGGGTTTAGTGAAGAGAGAAGTTGTAAAGGTTATCACTCCTGGTACGGTAATAGATACGGACTATCTCGATGATAAGAGTAATAACTATCTTTTAGGGATAATAATTAGAGAGGATAAAGCAGGGATATCTTATCTAGATATAACTACAGGAGAATATAAGGTAACCCAATTAGAAGGAAAAGATATAATATCTAAAGCCATAAATGAGATATATAAATTGTTTCCTACAGAGATATTGGTAGAGAGTAGAACACTAGAAAAATTTAACGAGGAATTCGATGATTATAGGAAATTAAATGAAATTGTTATAAACCCCATAAATAAAATAAAAAATGCAGGGGAGATATTAAAAAAGTATTTCAATGTGATCTCTTTGGAAAGTTATGGGATAGATAGGAAGGAGCTGGCTATAGAAGCCGGTGGATTTGTTTTGGAATATGTATTGGAGTTACACAAACATAATGAACTTCCCATTCAAACAATCTCCTATGACAATAGGAATAACTATCTAGAATTAAATCTAGCCACTCAAAAAAACTTGGAATTGGTGCAAAATACAAGGGAAAAAACTAATATGGGAACTCTGTTGTGGGTCCTAGATAGATGTAAAACTTCTATGGGAACTAGGATGCTGAAAAAAATGATAAAGAACCCTCTTTTAAATGTTGATGAGATAGAAAAAAGACAGGGAGATATAAAATATTTTATAGATGAAGTTTTAGTCCGTGAAGATGTAAGGGAAGGATTG
This sequence comes from Psychrilyobacter sp., assembly GCF_037132775.1. Lineage (GTDB taxonomy): Bacteria > Fusobacteriota > Fusobacteriia > Fusobacteriales > Fusobacteriaceae > Psychrilyobacter. The sequence goes on along the minus strand of NZ_JBAHZY010000078.1, from coordinate 32,458 downwards.
AAGAGTATCTATGATTTGGAAAGACTCATAGGGAAGATAATCTTAGGAACTGAAAATGCAAGAGATCTTATAGCTATTAAAAAATCTATAAAATCATCACTAGAAGTTATAAAAATATTGGGAGCAAACCAGATGTTTACTACCGATATAAAAAGACTGGTGGAGATCTATAATCTGATAGAGACATCTATAGTGGAGGAACCTCCGTTTTCCATAAGGGAAGGTGGGATGATCAAAACTGGTCATAACGAAATTTTAGACGAACTCCACATGATCTCTAAATCAGGGAAAAACTATATTTTGGAGATAGAAAAAAAAGAGAAAGAAAAAACTGGAATAAAAACTCTGAAGATAAAATACAATAAAATATTTGGTTATTTCTTAGAAGTAAGCCGAGCTAATTCTCATCTGGTACCAGAAGAATATATAAGAAAACAAACTCTGACTAATGCTGAAAGATATATAACCCCTGAATTAAAGGAATATGAATCGACTATATTGAATGCCAAGGGGAAGATAGAAGGTTTAGAATATAATTTGCTGAAAGAGATATCAGGGAAGCTGGTAGGAGAGATAAAATTGTTGCAAAAACTGGCTTTTGGACTAGCCTATGTAGATGTAATTGCATCTTTAGCTGATGTAGCCACTAAAAATAACTATGTATGTCCAAAAATAGTAGAGGGATATGATCTAGAGATAATAAGTGGTCGTCATCCAATTGTGGAAAAACTAGTTATGGGAGAGGGTTATATAAGTAATGATCTTATTTTAGATGAAGAGACCAAGGTAATTGTCCTGACAGGGCCAAATATGGCGGGTAAATCTACCTATATGAAACAAGCTGCTCTTATTATATTGATGGCTCAAATGGGTTCTTATGTGCCGGCAGCAAGTGCTACTATAGGTATCGTAGATAAGATATTTACAAGGGTCGGAGCCAGTGATGATCTGGTAAGTGGGCAGTCTACATTTATGGTAGAGATGAGTGAAGTAGCTAACATAGTAAATAATGCTACAGACAGATCTTTTGTTATTTTAGATGAAGTAGGTCGTGGAACTTCTACATTTGATGGATTGTCTCTGGCCAGCTCTATCACAGAGTATATCCATGATAATTTGGGGGCTAAAACTATATTTGCTACCCATTACCATGAGCTAACAGAGTTAGAATATAAATTAAAATACCTATCTAACTATAGAGTAGAAGTCAGCGAAGCTAACGATGAAGTGATATTTCTTCGTGAAATAGTAAAGGGCGGAGCAGATAAATCTTATGGAATTGAGGTAGCTAGGTTGGCTGGATTACCAGCAGAAATACTGCTGAAAGCCAAACAACTTTTACAAATTTTGGAGACGAAAAAAGCTATAATTGAGGAAAAAATAGGGTCGGAACAACTATCACTATTTGGAGAAACACCTATAAAAATAGAGAAACCAAAAATTATAGAGCCACAAATAAGTGTAGGGGAAAAGAAAATTTTAGATGAGATAGCTAAACTAGATGTAAATAATCTGACACCACTAGATGCTATGATGAAATTAAATGAATTTAAAAACTTATTGGTGAACTAATAAGTTTTTAAGTCAATAAAGATCAGTTCTTTCCTTGGTGTCGTTTACTCTTTGGCAAAGAGCAACCATAAAAAAGATGAGTTTGTGACGATTAAAAGGGGGTAAATATGCTCAAAAAAATGTCATACTATATAGGTGGAATACTTTTAGTGGTATTTGTCTACTTTAACTATATAAAGGAACCTGAACAAATAGAAAAAAAAGGTAAGGAATTTCTAGTAACCTCAAATGTTTCTTATGATGTGGAAAATTATCATGTAGAGGCAGAGAAGCAGATCGACGACACTGTGGCTAAAAAAAGAACCTTTGAGAAAGCTATAGCTGTATTTGATGGGATGAAACTGTCTGGAGATAATGCTCTAGTAGACGGTGCAAATAATTTATTTTTAGAAAATAATATACTGGGAATATCTCAAAATGGGTGGAAGATAGAGGCTGAAAAAGCTAGCTATGACCAAAAATCAGAGAAAATATATGCCAGTAATCAGGTGAAAGCGTACAATGAAGAGGAGGGCCTTACCCTTTACGGAGATTCATTGGTTACAGATACAAAATTAGAAGATTTAAACTTAAAAGATGATATAAGGGTAGTTACAGACAAGATGCAGCTCAGTGCAAATTTTGTGCATTATAATGATGTAACTAAGATTTTGAATATAAAGGAAAACATCAGGATAAGAGGTACAAAATTAGGTAACTTACAAACTGATGAACTATCTGGGCACTTTAAAGAAGCTAGATATGATGGAATAAAAAAAACTATCCATGCCCAAGGGGATTTTGTCGTATATTATAAGGGGGCAAACCTTCGAGCGAAAGATCTTAAATATGATGAAATTACAGGGAATTTTATTATATCTAAAGATATAGTGATAGAATTTGAAAATGGAAAACTAAGTATGGATAAGATAAATTATGTCGCCGATGAAAATAAGATGCATTTCATAGGACCTCTTAGGGGGAAAAATGGTGACTTTAATCTGAATGCAGATAATGGAGTGTATGATGCTCTGAGTGGGATGTTGAAAATAGACGGAAACATTAAAATATACAGTGAAACAAGTAAACTTTTAGCTGACAGTGGAACCTATAATACAAAAACTGGAGATCTCTACATGACTTCTAAAAAATTAGTGAGCTATGAGGATGTAGACAGAAAAATACTTACTAAAGATCTGACTTACAACAGTAAAAGCAAGGAATTAAAACTATTAAATAGCTATGACTATAGGGGCAATACCTATGAGAGCATAGGAAAAGAACTTTATTATAACGACGAAACTAAGGTGGGGAAAATTATAGATGGTAGTTTTAAAGGATCAAAAATAGGTGGTAGGGCTGATAAAGTTGACTTTAATCTAGAAAAAAAATCATACATATTTAAAGGAAATGCTGAAGTTATTCTTAGTGGTTCTATCTTAAAGAGTCAAAGGATAGATGTGGATGATGTAAGTAAAAAAGCCTATATCTATGGAAAATATACAATTTATAATCCAAAGGATAAGATAACTTTTTATGGTGAAAATGCAGAGTATAATATAGATATAGGAGACTTGATTTCTAGAGGACAAGTGAAGGTGATCCAAGATGAAAAAATTATGACGGGGGAGAATTTAACTTATAACTCTAATACGGGCCTTGGAAAGATAGAAAAAAATATAGTTATTGTCGATAAAGGCGGGTCTAAGATGATAGGAGACCGAGGAGAATTTGATACTAATAACTATGCTGAGATCATTGGGAATCTAAGGATAATAACAAAAGGTTCCACTCTATATGCTAATCGTGGTAAATATATATTTGTTGAAGAAAGGGTAAATATTCCTGGGAACATTAAAATAATATCTAAAGATGGAAGTGCAAATATGAATGATGGAATTTATTTTATTGCTGAAAAAATGCTAAAAGCTAAAAACTTTAATGGTATAAGTGGTAATAAAAAAGCATCTGGTGATGAGATGAATTACTATATCTCGAGACAGGTTGTCCAGTTGAATAAAAATGTAGTGGTACAAAATCCAGAGATGAAATTTATGGGTAGTCAAGTGGAATATTCCTTTATTACAGATGATATTTATACTTCGGAAAAATATAAGATCTATTATGAAAACTATATAATAGATGGAGAAACTGTGAAGGGTAATATGAAAAGTGAGATCTTAGATGGAACTAGAGTGAACTTAACATCATCTACAGGGGAAAAACTTTATGGTGATTTTATGTTTGGAGATTTAAAAAATAGGCAGATAGATCTAGATGGTAATGTGCATGTTCTTGCCTTTAATGTAGATAACAAAACGCAGAAAAAAGAACCTGTTAAGATAAGAGGTGACACAGCTAAGGTATTTTTATATGAAAATGCGAATGGAGAACTATCTATTTCAAGGTCTGAGATAAAGAAAAATGTAGTCTATGAATATCAGGATATGATCCTATATTCAGGTTATATGGAAGTAGATTTAATAAAAAAAATAGCTTTGGGACGTCGTGGGAACCGTCTAAATATAGGAGGAACAACCGATATTAAATCTGAAATCACTGATATCGATATGAATACAGAGGTAGTAGTTCTTATAAAAAACGTGGAATTTAAAAACATAGATGAAGACGACAAAGTCATGACTGCATCATCTGATAAAGGGAAGATTTTTAATAAAACTAAGATTGCTGTTTTGCGAGAAAATGTTATAGCTGATACAATAGAAATTCATATTGAAGCTGACTATGCAAAATATTTTATGAAAACAGGAATATTGAATGCTAAAGGAAATGTAAGGATAGATTATAAAAAGTAGGGGGTAAAATTTGAAGAGTATAATTGCTCAGAATCTCTGTAAAAGTTATAAGAAAAGAAGAGTTGTAAATAAAATAAGTTTAGAAGTACATAAGGGTGAGATAGTTGGACTTTTAGGGCCTAATGGAGCGGGGAAAACTACTACTTTTTATATGATCACAGGGATTGTAAAACCTGAATCTGGAAGAGTTTTTTTTAATGAACAGGATATAACAGATTACCCTATGTACAAGAGAGCCAATATGGGGATAGGGTATCTAGCTCAAGAACCATCTATATTTAGAGACCTAACTGTAGAGGACAATATCCTGGCTATCTTAGAGATGAGAAAGATAAATAAAGAGGAAAGAATTAAGATAAAAGATGATCTGTTGGAAGAGTTTAAACTTACTCATGTGGAAAAATCAATGGGATATTCCCTCTCTGGAGGAGAAAGAAGGAGGGTTGAGATAGCGAGAACAATAGCTAACAATCCTGATTTTATTCTGTTGGACGAACCCTTCGCAGGGGTAGATCCAATAGCTGTAGCGGATATTCAAGAGATCATAAGATATCTTAAAAAAAGAGGATTAGGTATCTTGATCACAGACCACAGTGTGAGAGAAACACTGGGAATTACCGATAGGGCCTATGTAATGGCTGAAGGGGAACTCCTAATAAGTGGAACACCAGAGGAAATAGCCAACGACGAAAGAGCAAGAAAGATCTATTTAGGAGAGGGATTTAAATTAGATTAGGTTATCTGATTTTTTGCTAACTAGATGTGATATAATAAAAATTAAGAAAAATAATAAGTAAAAGATTAACCATGAATTTAAAACAAAATATTAAAATAAAACACTAGAAAAAATATATCTCGGGGGAATAAAAATCTGAGGGTAATTTGACTTTTTAAATTTTGGAGGATATAATGAATAATTTAACGGGTAGCGAAATCAGAAGAAAATTTATAGAATTTTTTGAAGGAAAGCAACATAAACACTACGAGAGTGCATCATTGATACCAGATGATCCCACGCTATTATTGACGGTAGCTGGAATGGTACCTTTTAAACCTTATTTTTTAGGGCAAAAAGAAGCTCCTACACCGAGAGTGGTTACACACCAAAAGTGTATCAGAACTAATGACCTTGAAAACGTAGGAAGAACTGCTAGACATCATACTTTTTTTGAGATGTTAGGAAACTTTTCATTTGGAGATTATTTCAAGGAAGAGGCTATAGCTTGGTCTTGGGAATTTATCACAGAGGTATTAAAATTAGATTCAGAAAAATTATGGATATCTGTGTTTACAACAGATGATGAAGCTGAAGAAATTTGGAATAAAAAAATTGGTGTACCGATGGAAAGATTGATAAGACTAGGAGAAGATGATAACTGGTGGTCAGCAGGACCTGTAGGATCGTGTGGACCTTGTAGTGAAATCCACGTAGATCTAGGAGTCGAGTATGGAGGAGACGAAAACTCGAAATTAGGGGACGTGGGAACAGACGATAGATTCATCGAGATATGGAACCTGGTATTTACTGAACATAATAGGATGGAAGATGGATCGTTAGAGCCATTACCAAAGAAAAATATCGATACAGGAGCGGGTCTTGAGAGGATAGCTGCAATGGTACAGAAAAAAGCCAACAACTTTGAGACAGATTTAATTTTCCCTATTATTAAAAAATCAGGAGAGCTAACAAATTCTGAATATACATTTGGAAAAGATAATAAAATTGATTTTTCATTGAAGGTAATCGCAGACCATATAAGAGCTATTACATTTATGATAAGTGATGGAATATTACCTTCTAACGAGGGAAGAGGATATGTTCTTAGAAGGATCTTGAGGCGTGCAGTAAGACATGGAAGATTATTGGGGAATAAGGAAAATTTCCTGTATAAACTAGTGGATATAGTAATAGAATTAATGGGAGAACCTTATCCTGATTTAATTAAAAACAAGGATCATATTGTGAAGATGGTAAGAATTGAGGAGGAAAAATTCTCAACTACCTTGGATCAAGGAATGACCATTGCATTGGATGAGATAAAAAAAGCTAAATTGGAAAGTAAAGCAGAATTAGATGCTGGTGTAGTATTCAAACTATATGACACTTTTGGATTTCCATATGAACTTACAGAGGAGATTTGTGAAGAAGAGGGAGTAACTATTTCTCACGATGATTATCTTGTAAAAATGGAGGAACAGAGGGTAAGAGCTAGATCATCTAGAGAAGTGATAAAGGAGGCTGGACAAGATTCATTTATAGAAGAGTTTTTTGATAAATATGGGAAAACTAACTTCGTTGGCTACGAAACATTTGAAACAAAAGCTAAAATATTACATGTAAAAGACAACAATGAAGGAAACTATACAGTAATTTTTGATAGGACTCCATTTTATGCTGAATCAGGTGGACAATCTACCGACACTGGTAAAATAATCGGAGAAGAGATCTTTGGAACAGTTATAAGTGTAAGAAAGCAAAAAGATATATTTATCCATACTGTGAAGATGGCAGAGGGTGGAAACAAGTTAAAAAAAGATTTAGAACTAGAATTATCGATCAATAAACATAGAAGAACAGAGATAAAGAGAAACCATACGGCGACACATATATTACATAAGGCTTTAAAAAAAGTTCTTGGAGATCATGTGCAGCAGGCAGGATCATTGGTATCACAAGATAGACTAAGGTTTGATTTTACTCACTATGAAGCAACAACAAGAGATCAAATAAAAGAAGTAGAAAAAATTGTGAATGAGCAAATTTTTAGAAATATTCCTTTGACTATTGAAGAACTTTCTATGGATGAAGCTAAAGAAAAAGGCGCAACAATGTTATTTGGTGACAAATATGGAAGTAAAGTAAGGGTTGTAGAAGTACCGGGATTCTCTATGGAATTATGTGGTGGAACCCATGTAGAAAGAACTGGAGAGATTGGACTATTTAATATATTGACTGAAACCGGAATTGCTGCTGGAGTAAGAAGGATAGAAGCAACAACAGGGTTTACTTCATATAAGGTAGTAAATGAAATGGAAGATGGAATATTTGAACTGGCTAAGATATTAAAATCGGATACTAATCATGGACATTTAATTGCTAAAGCAAATAAGGTAGTAGAGGACTTAAAGACTGCTAATAAAGAGGTTGAAACACTTAAATCTAAATTGGCTGGATATGAAGCTAACTCACTATTTGATAATGTAGAAGAGATCAATGGTGTAAAAGTATTGATTGCTGCATTTAAAGATAAAGAAGCAGGTGGATTACGTGAAATCGTAGACAAAGCTAAGGATAAATTAGGTAGCTGTGTAGTTATCCTAGGAACAGATAATGGGAAAGCTGTATTTGCCGTAGGAGTAAGCAAAGATCTTATGGGGAAGGTAAAAGCCGGAGATTTAGTTCGTGAGATTGCTAAAATTGCTGATGGGAATGGTGGAGGAAGACCAGATTTCGCTCAAGCAGGTGGAAAAAATGGAAATAAAATTCCTGAAGCTTTAGAAGTAGCAAGAACTATATTAGGAGAGAAACTTTAATTTCCTAAAAAATAAAAAATGGTCACGGAGCTACACAAAGGATAAAAAAAAGTTGAACGGAGAAAACCTCTGTGAAACTCTAATTTAAATCTCAGTGGCTCTCTGTGTTCCAAAAAGTTTTTGATTTTAATCCATGGAGATTAGTGGTGAAAAAGAAGTGAAAGTAGGAGTAAATTTATGTATAAAGTATATCTTTCTCTAGATGTAGGGGATGTAAGGATAGGAGTAGCTAAATCTGATATAATGGGTATGATAGCAACTCCTTTAGAAGTAATAGATAGAAGGAAAACCAAGGCTGTAATGAGGATAAAGGATCTCTGTGAGGAGCATAATACCAAGAGTATAGTTATCGGTATTCCAAAGAGTTTGGATGGAACAGAAAAACGTCAGGCTGAAAAGGTAAGGGAATTTATAGGAAAATTGAATAAAAAGATAGATGGATTAGAATTTATAGAGATCGATGAAAGGTTATCAACGGTATCAGCTGATAAGATGCTACAGAATAACGGTGTAAAGGGTGCTATAAATAAAAGAAAGACGGTTGATCAGGTAGCCGCAGCAATTATTTTACAAACTTATTTAGATATGAAGAGGTAGTACGAAATTTTTTGTATGTAAAATTAGAAAATTAAAATTTTTAAATAATTCGGCTAAAAAAGCCGTTAGGGGAGGCAGGAAAAGTGGCTAGAATGAGAAAAGGATATTTGTATAGAATAATATTTGTGGCAGTAGTTGTATTGAGTGCTGCATGGTTTACAGTGACTAAACCAGTAAAATTAGGATTAGATCTAAAGGGTGGGGTATATGTATTACTCGAGGCAAAACCAGAAGAAGGACAAATATTAGACAATGAAGCAATGGGAAGACTTATTGAAGTATTGAATAGAAGGGTAAATGGTTTAGGAGTATCTGAATCTTCTGTGCAAAAAGTAGGAGATAAAAGAGTACTGGTTGAACTTCCTGGAATAACTGACACAGAGCAAGCAATAGAGATGATTGGAAAAACTGCACTTATGGAATTTAAGATACAAAATGCAGATGGGACATTGGGCGAAACTTTATTGACCGGTGGAGCATTAAAATCAGCAGCAGTATCTTATGATAGCTTAGGAAGACCTCAAATTTCGTTTGAAATGACTCTAGATGGAGCAGCAAAATTTGCTGAAATAACTAGAAATAACATAGGGAAACAACTTGCCATCACAATGGATGGGGTAATTCAAACTGCTCCTAGAATCAACAGTGAAATAGCTGGAGGACAAGGAGTTATCACAGGAAACTATACAGCAGAGGAAGCTAAAAAAACTGCATCATTATTAAATGCAGGGGCTTTACCAGTAAAAGCTGAGATCTTGGAAACAAGATCAGTAGGAGCAACACTAGGAGATGAATCTATAGCTCAATCAAGAAAAGCTGGAATTATAGCTATAGGGCTTATTGCTGTATTTATGGTGATTTTCTATAGATTACCAGGGTTGGTAGCTAATCTAGCACTGGTTTGTTTTGGTCTGATTACCTTTGCAACACTTATTTTTTTTGATGCTACTCTCACGTTACCAGGGATTGCAGGGATCATCCTTTCAGTCGGAATGGCGGTAGATGCCAATGTAATTATATTTGAGAGAATAAAAGAAGAATTGAGGTTTGGAAACACAGTAATGGCTTCTATAGAGGCAGGGTTCAAGAAAGCATTCAGTACAATAATGGACTCAAATATCACAACCCTTATAATAACAACGATCTTATTTACTTTAGGAACGGGGCCTGTAAAAGGATTTGCAATAACACTGACTATCGGTGTACTTGCATCGATGTTTACAGCTATCACAATAACTAAGGTATTACTTAGAGGATTTATAATGTTATTCAAAATAGATAAGCCAATCTTATTCGGTGTTAGGGGGAAATAATAGTGAAAATAAAAATAATTGAAAATAGAAAAAAGTTCTTTACATTCTCAACTATATTAGTAGTAATAGCTTTAGCTACATTGATGTTTAAGGGAATAAATTATGGTCTTGACTTTACTGGCGGAAACCTGTTTCAGGTTAGATTTGAAAAGTCTATAGGACTCAAGGAATTGAATCCAATATTGGATGAGATTGCAAAAAGGATACCACAGTTAGATAATAATAGTAGGAAAGTACAGGTTTCTGATGGAAATGTAGTTATCATAAGAACACCAGAAATGAGTGAAAACGTAAAAAAGAACTTTATGAAAGAGTTAAAAGAAAAAGGTGGGGAATATGACTTGTTGAGATCTGATAAAGTTGGAGCTTCGATAGGAGAAGAATTGAAGAGTACAGCAATCATAGCCTTATTGGTAGGACTGCTTTTAATAGTTGGATATATTACAATTAGATTTGAATTTAAATTTGCACTAGCAGCAGTAATAGCTCTTTTCCATGACGTTATAATAGCTGTAGGAGGAATTGCACTATTGGGGTATGAGGTAAATACACCGTTTATAGCGGCAGTTTTAACAATTTTAGGATATTCTATAAATGATACAATAGTACTATTCGATAGAATCAGGGAAGTACTAAGAAAGAAGAAAGTAAGTACGTTAAGTGAAGCTATAGATCTAAGTGTCAACCAAACTTTGACTAGATCAATCAATACTTCATTTACAACATTTTTGGCTATCCTGGCTATATTAATATTTGGAGGAGCCAGTTTAAAGGTGTTTATTACAACGCTATTAATAGGAGTATTAGTAGGAACTTATTCATCTATCTTCTTGGCCAGCCCACTTATCTATCTATTGGATAAGGATGAAAAGTTAGAGGATATCGGACATAATTAAGGATTATCAAAATGAGGCTGACCCAAAAGGATCAAGCCTCATTTTTTTATTGATATAACAACACTTTCTTTTAGATAGAAATTTTACAAGAATTAAAATAACAGTTTGTGTTATAATTATGGAGTATAGAAAAAATTAAAAAAAGTTTTGAGGAGATATAAAATGGCAAGAGTTATGCTGAAAAAAGATAAGGAAAATAAGATCAAAAATTTTTATCCCAATGTATTTAAAGATGAAATAAAGCAAATAATAGGAACAATTAAAACTGGAGATATAGTAGATGTATGTGGAGAGGATCTTACATTTATTGGTCGTGGTTATGTTGTAGAGAATACCAATGCTTTGGTAAGAATATTAACAACCAAGGAAGAAACTATAGATAAGAAATTTATATTAAATAAGATAAAAGTTGCATATGAGAAAAGAAAGCATTTAAATAAAGAGACCAACTGTACCAGAATATTTTTCTCGGAAGCCGATGGAATACCAGGGCTAATTGTAGATAAATTTGATAAGTATCTCTCTGTACAATTTAGAAATTCAGGTGTAGAGGCATTTCGTTGTGAGATTGTAAATGCATTAAAAAAAGTAACAAAAACAAAGGGAATCTATGAGAGAAGTGATGTAGAAAATAGAACCCATGAGGGAGTAGAGCAAAAGACCGGAGTAATATACGGTGATATACCAGATAGAATAACTATGGAAGACAACGGTTTAAAATATACAGTAGATATAGTTGATGGTCAAAAAACTGGTTTTTTTCTGGATCAAAGAGATTCTAGAAAATTTATAAGACCATTTTTAAACTCAAATACTAGATTTTTAGATGTATTCTCATCTAGTGGTGGATTCTCTGTGGCAGCACTTGCCGAAGGATGTCAAAAAGTTGTAGCTATAGATAAAAATCCCTACGTTCTAAAATTATGTTTAGAAAACTATGAACTAAATGGTTTTGAAAATAAATTTGAAGTTGTAGAGGGAGATGCATTTGCGATGTTAAAGACATTATCAGATAGGGGAGAAAAATATGATGTAATAACCTTAGATCCTCCTTCACTGATTAAGAAAAAAATAGATATAAAAAGAGGGAGAGATTTTTTCTACAAACTATGTGTAGATAGTTTTAAGATGATGGAAACAGGGGGAATATTAGGAGTTATAAGTTGTGCTTACCATATGAGTTTAGAAGATATAATAGAAGTGACTAAGATGGCAGCCTCTAAAAACGGTTTATGCCTAGAAGTAATAGGGATAAATTATCAACCTACAGATCATCCATGGGTTTTACATATACCAGAAACGCTATATTTAAAAGCTCTTTGGGTAAGAGTAATAGAAAGATAGGAGGAGTTAATGTATATAGATATTATAGCTGGAATTATATTGGCTTTGGGAATGTTAATAGGTTTTAAAAAAGGATTTTTCTTTGAAATACTGTCATTTTTTATCTTAATATTAAATATAGTTTTGGCTAAAAAATGGACACCCTATGCCTATAAATATGTTAGCAACAATATTAAAATAAATGAAAATGTTTTATATTTTTTAACTTATTTAGCTCTTTTAATAGGGCTCTATATGATAACTTCTATTATATTATCTATCTTAAAAAAAATCCTACCCAAGATATTTGTAGGGTTGACAGACAGTATCCTAGGAGGAATTTTAGGTGGATTAAAGGGTGGGTTTATAATTTTTGTATTCCTAATATTTTTTAATTTACTATCTAGTATGGTTTCAGGAATGGAAGAATATTCAAAAGACAGCAAGGTGAATAAATTTTTTCTGAAGAATGTCACAAAGTTAGATGAATATTATCCCGAAGCTGTAAAAGAAAAGTTAGAGGAACTTGAATTTAGAAAAAATATAGAAAAACGGATAAAAGAATATATGTCAAAATAAGGAGTATTTTATGAAGATAATAGATAAATATTTGTTTAATCAGCTGAAGATGCCTGTTTTGTTTGGAATAAGTTTATTTACCTTTATATTCTTAATAGAATTGATGGTAAAGATGATGGAGAGTATCTTAGTTAAAAGGGTACCGGCACTTGATATGCTCCATTTACTTACTTACTATATACCTCCGATATTATCTCAGACCATACCCATGGGGTTTTTTCTAGGAGTAATGATAACCTATAATAAATTGACTTCAACCAGTGAAAGCGTAGCTATGGTGTCCATGGGAATGAGTCTGAATAAAATATTAAAAATACCATTTTTTATGTCCATAGGAATCTTTGTTCTTACTATTTTTTTACAGGAAAAAATAATACCAGAATCTTTTATGAGAGCTGAGACATTAGGTGTGAAAATTGCCACTGAAACACCGTCATTTCAATTGACTGAGAAGACATTTTTAGAAAATGTAGGAGAATATAGTATCTATATAGATACACTAGACCCTAAAACAAATCAAGCAAAAAATGTTGTCATTTTCCAAAAAAGTGAGAAAGAAAGTTATCCTAATGTCATGTTAGCGGACAGAACTACTTGGAAAGATGGTGCTATGACCTTAGAAGATGCTACATTTTATCAATTAGACGGTGAAGGAAAAGAGAAATTAAGGGGAAGTTTTAAGAGTCAGGTTCATCCATTGACTTCATTTCTCTCTGATTTTGATGTAGAAATAAAGGAGATAGACACTATGTCTGCTATGATGCTCCTAGAAAACATAAAAACATTAAAAAAGAATAAGAGTGCACCTGAAGATATCTTACCTTACAGGGTAGAGCTACAGAAAAAATTAGCTTCTCCATTTTCTGCAGTATTTTTAGGAATATTGGGAGTATTATTTTCTTTAGGACATCATAGAAGCGGGAAAAGTGTCAGCTATGGACTGAGTATGGCAGTGATATTTCTATATGTAACCCTTTTCAATATAGGGGTAGTGTTATCTAGTAAAGGAACTGTTAATCCAATAATCGCTATATGGTCTCCCAATCTACTCTTAGCAATTCTCACAGGAATTATGTATATTAAAAAGGCAAGGAGGGGATAGATGAAAAAAATAGATAGATATATAGTAGTTAAATTTATAAAGTCAGTTCTGTTATCTCTCTTTGCTTTTATAGGGATTTTTGTTCTATCTCAGATTTTCAAAGTTATAAACTATGTTACTTCCGAAAGGATGACAACTGTTGAAGGTGCCAAGTATATGGCCGCACTGATCCCTGGAATACTAGTACAGGTATCTCCTCTGGCAGCACTCTTAGGTGGATTGATAACAATAAATAAGATGGCCAGCAGTTTAGAGATTATAGCTCTAAAAACTTCTGGAATCAGTTTCAGGAGGATAGTTCTTCTGCCTATAATTGTTACATTTTTCATGGCAGGAGGAGCTTTTTATATCAGTAATTCCCTGCAGCCAAAAGGATTGAGAGTAGCCAGGGAGTTAAAAAGAAAAAATCAGATAGGTGAAGATAAGATTCCTGTGGAAAAAAATGATGTATATCTCAGGGGGAATGGAGATTACATCTATCATTTTGACTATATAAATAGAGAAGAAAACATAGCCAGAGGAGTAGAAATTGTAATTTTAAATAAAAATTTTGATGCTATAAAATCTATAATAACAGCTAAGTCAGCAAGGTACACCGCTGATGGAAGGTGGGAATTAGATGGAGCCAATGAAAATCAGATAGATGAAAAAAAAATAGCCTATCATAAAACCTATATAAATTTAAAACTAAAGGATGAACCCAAATTATTCCTGACTCCTAAATATAGAAAAGAGGAATTGGGCTTAACAGAGCTGAGGAAGGTAGCAGCGCTTCTCCGTAAAACTGGAGGAGAATCCAAGGAATTTGAGGTAGAATTCCATAAGAGGATAGCCTATCCGTTTGCTTGTGTAATCATAGGAATCTTGGGTCTGGCTCTTGGAAGCAGATATGTAAGAGGTTCATCAGCCATGAATATAGCCCTTAGTATTGTTTTTGGTTACGGCTATTATATTGTCCAAGCTAGTTTTGAAGCCATAGCCATAGGAGGGATCTTGTCACCCCTTGTTGGAGCATGGATTCCCAACCTTATATTTATAGGGATAGGAATGGTTGTAATGGATAAGGCAGAGTATTAACAAGAGAGAAAAAAAAGGAGAGAAATTATGATAATAGAGAAAAAATTAAAAAATGGAATTTCTATTTTTTTCGATAAGATAGATGGGATACAATCGGTAACTATAGGGATATTTGTAGGGACTGGATCTAAACATGAAGAAGCCAATGAATACGGTGTGTCTCATCTTTTAGAACATATGATGTTCAAAGGAACTAACAGAAGAACGGCTAAGGAACTATCTGAAGAGTTAGACGATGTAGGCGGAAATATAAATGCATATACTGGAAAGGAAACCACAGCTTATTACATTCAACTTTTATCTTCTAGATTAGAAGTTGGGATAGATATCTTGTCAGATATGTTTTTAAATTCTACTTTTTCAGATGAGAATTTAGAAAAAGAAAAGAAAGTTGTGATTGAAGAGATAAATATGTATGAGGATATCCCAGAGGAAAAAGTACATGATATAAATTCTACATTTGCTATCTCCGGAAACCAATCTAACATAGTTTTAGGAAGTATTGAAAGTGTAAATGGGATCAACAGAGATATCTTGGTGGATTATTTCAATAGGAGATATACACCAGAAAATATGGTTATATCTTTAGCTGGAAATATGGATATAGATAAAGTTATGGAGATGTTAGAGGATACCATGGGGACCGTAGAGAAAAAAGAAACTCAAATATCTAAAGAATTTCCTATGCAAGTAAACTCTGGAAAACAGATTTCAAAGAAAGAGATGAGCCAGGTCCATCTATGTATAAACACTAAAGGAATCTCCTATTTAGATAAAGACAGGTATAAATATTCTATAATCTCTAATATATTAGCCGGGAATATGAGTTCTAGGTTATTTCAAAAAATCAGAGAAGATCGTGGATTGGCTTATTCAATCTATAGTTATATGTCAAACTTTAAAGAGGGGGGATTATTTACTATCTATGCTGGGACGACACCTAAGGACTATAATGAAGTGATTCAGATAGTTTTGGAGGAATTTGAGGAGATAAAGAAAAATAGCGTTACTGAAAAAGAGTTGGAGAGATCGAAGAATCAATTTTTAAGTTCACTGACCTTTGGTCTGGAAAACAGCAGTGCTAGGATGAGTAGACTAGCGAACTCATACTTGACCTATGGAAGGATAAAAACGGTGGAGGAAACTATCGAAGAAATCGAGAAAATAAGCTGTGGGGACATAAAAGAGATGGCAAATAAAGTTTTCTTAGAAAAATATTATTCATATACTATTTTAGGGGATGTAAAATAAAAAAAGGAGAATTTTTAATATGAAAAAAGTGGAGGTCAAGATAATAGCAGAAAATGGAGTAACTCTTCCAAAATATATGACAGATGGCGCAGCAGGAATGGATGTATGTGCACATATTGAAAAGCCTATAACTCTAAAAAGTTTAGAGAGGCAGTTGATTCCTACAGGAATTGTCATGGAGATACCATTTGGGTATGAGGTTCAAGTAAGACCTAGAAGTGGGCTGGCAATAAAACACGGGATCACCTTGGTAAATTCTCCTGGAACCATAGATTCAGACTACAGAGGAAAGGTAGGGATAATCCTAATCAATCTGAGTTTGGATAAGTACACTATAAACCCTATGGAAAGAATTGGGCAGCTTGTCCTTCAAAGGGTATATAAAATGAAATTTATTGAAACGGATAAGGTAGAAGAAAGCAAAAGGTCTACAGGTGGTTTTGGTCATACGGGGAAATAGTACTAATTATAGATAGGTGGAAAACATGAAAAATAATAGAGACATAAGAGTTTTGATTAAAAAAGTAAAAAAAATGAGTCATAGAATTTTATTGAATGCAGTATTGATAGCGATAATTAGTGCATTTTCGATATATAGTGCAACCTACACCAGAACCACTTCTTATTTAAAAAAAGATCTGATTTGGCTCCTTTTGGGAATAGTAGTATATTTTTTATTTTCTATGATTGATTTCAAGCTGTATAAACGATATTCTAGACAAATCTATGGAATAAATCTAATCTCTCTACTGGCTGTTTTTGCATTTGGAGTAACTAAACTAGGAGCTAAGAGATGGATAGATCTAGGGTTTATGAACTTACAGCCTTCAGAGTTTTCAAAGATCTTCATAGTACTTACATTTTCAGCTCTCTTGGTGAGTAGGTATAAAAATAATTTTTCAGGTATAAAAGATGTGATCAAATCTGGAGTTCATATTTTACCTATATTTATACTAATATTAAAACAACCAGATTTGGGAACTTCACTTACGTTGGTAGCAATATTTGGAGTGTTGATATTTGTTCATGGAATAGACCAAAAAACGATAGTAATGATGCTTGGAAGTCTAGTAGCGTTTGTTCCTTTTGCATATTTTTTTATTTTAAAAGAATACCAGCAGACAAGGATTTTAACATTTTTAAATCCTGAAAGGGATCTTTTAGGAAGTGGATGGAATGTGACTCAATCTATGATAGCAGTGGGCTCAGGTGGCTTATTTGGGAAAGGATTGTTCCAAGGAACTCAGAGTAAACTTAAATTTTTACCAGAATCTCATACAGATTTTATAGGTGCTGTTTTTTTAGAAGAAACAGGGTTTCTAGGAGGGATGATATTATTAACCTTATATTTTTCCCTTATCTATAATACAGTTCGAATAGGAAATAACTCCAACGATGAGTATGGTAGGCTGATTTGTTATGGGGTAGCTGCCATAATATTTTTTCATACTACAGTAAATTTAGGTATGATAATAGGGATTATGCCGGTAACGGGTTTGCCACTTCTCCTTATGAGTTATGGTGGAAGTTCCTATATATTTACCTTTATGATGCTAGGGATAGTTCAGAGTGTGAAAGTTCACAGTGATAAATATTAATTTTTTCTAAATAAAAAAATGGAAGCCTGGCTTCCATTTTTTAGTTATTATATTATTATTTAAAAATCATCTAAAAATACTTCAGGTTCATCATTTTTTTCAGAATTTGAATTTTCTACAGGATCTTTAGGCTCCATTTTTTCTGTGTTTACTATGTTTGCTGTATTATCGATAGTTGTAATTTCAATTTGTTCAACTTGAGATATCTCCTCAACTACAGTAATAATAGGGTTAGTAATATCTAAATATTCATTTGAAACTTTATCAATAGCCCTGTCAAGATCATCGATAATAGCTTGAAGGTGGATAACAAACTTTTCCTTTGCTTTTTCAGGGACTTTGTTTTTATCTATGGCTAAAACAATAAATTCCTTTCCTTCGTTATTCCACGAGTTTGTCGTAGTAGCACCTTTTATTAGCTCTGATGAAGCTAGGTTAGCCAGATCTTCAATAGTATTTTTAGAGATTACGATATTTTTAGTGTAGATCTCATTGAAAAATGAATTTAATACATTTGTAGCCTCGTTAAAAGTTTGTTTCTTTAAAGATATTATTGCCTGCTCCTTTGCTTTCATCTTAGCTACAGCAGCGCCACTTTCATTGATTTTATAACTGCTCATAGCAAATAACTGTGTTTCTTCCTGGACGTTGAAATTATTTTTTTCTATCTCTGTATATGTAGGAGTAGCTGTAAACGTATCTTGAATATTAGTACATGCTCCTAAAGATAGGATTAATCCAGAGAGAAAAAGTATCTTTAATTTATTTTTCATGAAAAGCCTCCTAAAAATTTATTATCAATAAAGTATATAATTCTAATCTTAAAATGTCAATCTCTATAATGGTATAAAGGAAAAGATAGAGATACAAAAAAACTGTAAAGTAGTGTATAATAACAGTTGTAATTATATTGTGTATCTATCTTTTTCTTCTGGGGTGAAAGAAAAAATCTAAAAAAAATAACTTATTCTGCAAAAAAAGATACTTTTTTTGTTTTGAGTAAAAATTAAACAAGATTATATGGTAAAATAACAATAATGACGCAATGAGAAGATTGCAATAATATATAAAATCTAGTAAAATTTATAATCGGCGTAAAAGTCTTGTATTTAGTTTTACTAACTAGGAGGAGTGAAGTTAATGGGTATTTTCTCTATTAATAAAAAAAAATACGCTACATTGAAAATTGAGAAAAAAAAGGTAGAAAAAAAGGTAGAAACTAAGAAGGTGGAACCAAATATAACAGGATCAGGGCTATGGGTTAAGTGTCCGGGATGCAATGAAATAATCTACAAAAAAGATATCAAAAAAAATGAAATGAGATGTCCAAATTGTGACAACTATTTTAAAATGAGTGGAAAACAAAGAATAGAATTGTTGATAGACAAGGATACTTTTGAGGAGTTTGATGTAGATTTATTTACAAAAGATCCCCTTAAATTTCCTGACTATGCAGAAAAAATAGAAAGTGCAAAGATAAAGACTAAGTTAAAAGAAGGGGTTATTTCTGGAGTCGGAAAAATATTTGGGATGGAAGTTAGTATAGCTGCTATGGATTTTTCTTTTTTAGGTGGAAGTATGGGAACAGTAGTAGGGGAAAAAATAACCCGTGCAATTGAAAGGGGTATTGAAAGAAAGATACCTGTAATAGTAGTGGCAACTTCTGGAGGAGCTAGGATGCATGAGGGGATCTTATCACTTATGCAAATGGCAAAAACTTCTGCTGCACTTGATAGACTTCGTGAAAAAGGAGTACCATTTATATCTATTCCGGTAGATCCAACTACTGGAGGAGTAACGGCATCATTTGCCATGTTAGGAGATATAATCATCAGTGAACCAAAAGCTCTCATAGGATTTGCAGGACCTAGAGTTATAGAACAGACAATAAAACAAAAATTACCTGAAGGATTTCAATTGAGTGAATTCGTCCAAGAATGTGGAATGGTTGATATCATTGCTAAGAGAGAAGACTTAAAGAAAACTGTACACAGGGTATTAGATAATTTATTTGGACTATAATTTGGGGGTTAATAATATGGAATTTGAAAAAAAAATAATTGATATAGAGATAAAAATAGGGGAATTAAAAGAATTTTCTAAAGAGAAAGAGATCGATCTATCTGCGGAAATAGAAAAATTAAAGGTAGAAAAAGAAGTGATGTTGGTGGAAACTTATAAAAATCTGAGTTCGTGGGAGAGGGTGTCGGTAGCTAGACATCCAAAAAGACCATATACCTTGGATTATATAGATCATATTGTAGAAGATTTCGAAGAACTGCACGGAGACAGATTATTTAAAGATGATCCAGCTATTGTAGGAGGGATTGGAAAGATAGATGGGAAGAGATTTGTAATAATTGGACATCAAAAAGGTAGAGATATGGAATCTAATATATACAGAAACTTTGGAATGGCAAATCCAGAGGGATATAGAAAAGCTCTTCGTCTTATGAAATTAGCAGAAAGGTTTAAATTGCCTGTGTTAACACTGATAGATACAGCTGGAGCATATCCAGGAATAGACGCAGAAAAAAATGGTCAGGGAGAAGCCATAGCTAGAAACCTTATGGAGATGGCTGGTTTATCAACTCAGATTATAGCAATTGTTATTGGAGAAGGTGGATCTGGAGGTGCACTGGCTCTGGGAGTTGCAGATAGAGTATTTATGCTCGAAAACAGTGTATATTCCGTAATATCGCCAGAAGGATGTGCAGCAATCTTGTATAAAGATGCAAATAGAGCGCCAGAAGCGGCAAATAGTCTTAAAATATCAGCCAAACAGTTAATAAAATTAGGCGTAATAGATGATATTATAGAGGAACCTATAGGGGGAGCTCATAGAGATCATGAGATGATGGCTAAAAATTTAAAAGTAAAAATATTAGAAGCTTATACAGAAATAAAAGACCTTCCTATTTTGGAATTAAAAGATAATAGATATGAAAAATTTAGAAAAATGGGTGAAGTAAATCAAGGGGTATAGATAAAAACCCTCTTGAAAAAGTATTAATTTATTAGAAAATAACCGTAGAATTTATATTTGAAGGGGTGTTTGGATATGAAAAAAATAGCCATATTAACAAGTGGGGGAGATGCACCAGGTATGAATGCTGCTATTAGATCAGCAGCAAAACTTGCATTTCACCACGGAATAGAAGTGTTTGGAGTAAGAAGAGGTTATAAGGGTATGGTAGATAACGATATCTTTAAGATGACTAGTTCTGATGTAAGCGGAATTATAGATAGAGGGGGGACAGTACTTTTAAGTGCTCGATTACCTGAATTTAAAGATCCAGAAGTAAGAAAAATTGCTGCAGATAATTTAAAGGCTCATGAGATAGAGGGTCTTATTGTTATCGGTGGGGATGGGTCATTTCATGGAGCAGATCTTTTATACAAGGAACACGGAATTAAGGTTATTGGAATTCCAGGGACTATAGACAATGATATCATCGGAACAGATTTTACCATTGGATATGATACAACTTTAAATATAATCATAGAAGCTATGGTTAGGTTAAGAGACACTGCTACTTCCCATGAGAGAACTTATTTAGTAGAAGTAATGGGAAGAGAAACAGGAGATTTAGCGCTATATGCATCATTAGCTGCTGGAGGAGATGGGTTCTTCATACCAGAAGCAGAGGATACTGTGCAAGATATAGCTGATGTTATAAAAGAGAGAAGAGCTGTGGGTAAATTACATGACATTATATTAGTTTCCGAGGGAGTGGGGTCTGCCTATGAAATTGGAAAGGAATTAAAGAAAATTATAGATACAGAGCTGAGAATAACTGTACTAGGTCATATTCAAAGAGGGGGATCACCATCTGCATTCGACAGAGTACTAGCAACAAAAATGGGTGCTAAAGCTGTAAAAGAACTTATGGCAGGAGAAAGTGGAATGATGATTTGTTCTGAGAGCAATAAGATAACTACAAAATTCATTGATTATGCATGGAATGGAATAGTGGATAACACTCAAAAAAGAA
This sequence comes from Psychrilyobacter sp., assembly GCF_037132775.1. GTDB lineage: Bacteria > Fusobacteriota > Fusobacteriia > Fusobacteriales > Fusobacteriaceae > Psychrilyobacter. The sequence goes on along the minus strand of NZ_JBAHZY010000078.1, from coordinate 10,826 downwards.
AAGATATTGAATTAGCTCATATCTTAACCAAATAATATAACGCTGAGCAGAAGCTTATTTATAATAATTTTTTACAAATTCAGGAGGGAAAGAATGAAAAAAACGAAAATCGTATGTACCATTGGTCCAAAATCGGAATCCAAGGAAATGTTAACAGAGCTTTTAAAAGCTGGAATGAATGTAATGAGATTAAATTTTTCCCATGGAAACCATGTTGAACATGGTGTCAGAATAGATACAATGAGGGAAGTAATAAAGGAAACTGGAATTAAAGCAGCTATCCTTTTAGATACAAAGGGACCTGAGATCAGAACTATTAAGTTAGAAGGTGGAAATAACGTAATCTTAGAAGCAGGTCAAGAATTTACAATTACAACGGATGAAACTATTATTGGAAATAAGGGTATAGTAGCAGTTACATATAAAGGATTAACAGAGGACTTAAAAGCTGGAAACATAATCTTATTAGATGATGGTTTAGTAGGACTTACAGTTAAAGAAGTTACCGGTGACAAGGTGATTTGTACTGTAAATAATACTGGAGCATTGGGAGAAAATAAAGGGGTTAACTTACCAGGTGTATCTGTAAACTTACCTGCATTATCGGAAAAAGACATCAATGACCTTAAATTTGGTTGCGAACAAGGGGTAGATTTTGTAGCAGCTTCATTTATCAGAAAAGCTGATGATGTAAGAGCAGTAAGAACAGTTTTAGATAATAATGGAGGAGCTAATATCCAAATTATCTCTAAGGTAGAAAACCAAGAGGGTGTTGATAACTTTGATGAGATATTAGAATTATCTAACGCAATCATGGTAGCTAGAGGAGACCTAGGAGTAGAGATACCTGTAGAAGAAGTACCATTTGCACAAAAAATGATGATCGACAAGTGTAACGAAGTTGGGAAAATGGTGATCACAGCTACGCAAATGTTAGATTCAATGATTCAAAACCCAAGACCAACTAGAGCAGAAGCCGGAGACGTAGCCAATGCAATCTTAGATGGTACAGATGCAGTAATGCTTTCAGGAGAAACAGCTAAGGGTAAATACCCGGTGGAAGCTGTGGAAACAATGGCACAAATTTGTAGAAAAACAGATTCAGTAATGGGATATGTTCACCATGATTTCAGAGGAGATATGAGTATAACTGAAGCAGTTTCTAAAGGAACTGTAGAAGTAGCAGAGACATTAAATGCTAAATTAATTTTTGTAGCAACTGAAACAGGTAGAGCAGCTAGAAACTTAAGAAAATACTTCCCATCTGCACATATAGTAGCACTTACAAATAATGAGACTACAGCTAACCAACTTATGTTGACTAAGGGTGTTTACCCAGTAATGAATACAGACTCAGCAATCGATGATGATGTAAAGACCATCGAAGCATTTGCAGGATTTGCACAAGTCATATCTAAGAAATATGTAGAGGCTGTAGCTGGAGATATCGTAGTATTATCTTGTGGAGAAGAGTTATATAAGCCAGGAACTACAAATACTTTAAAAGTAATAACTATTAAATAATAGCCCCTCTTCTTTCCTTGTGGGATGAGAGGTGAATGTAAAAATATATATAGAAAAGGAGCTGAAATTTCAGCTCCTTTTCTATTTTGATTCGTTTTATATGGTTATAAAATTTCTGATTGTTTAGAACACTGATAAAACTATATCATTATATTTTTGTTAAAATGTTGGTGCTATAATCCCTTTATATTTATCGATGATAAAAGTTTTTACTTTTTCGCTGTGGAGTGCCTTCATGAGTGCTTCTACCTTTTTATTATTTTTATTCTCTGTTTTAACAGCTACAATATTGGTATAAGGTGAATCTTTTCCCTCTCTTAATATTGCATCTTTTACAGGGTTAATTCCAGCATCTAAAGCATAGTTTCCATTGATAAATGCACAGTCTACATCCTGTAAAGATCTAGGAAGCTGAGCAGCATCGAGTTCTTTAAAATTTAATTTTTTAGGATTTTCTATGATATCTAGTACTGTAGCTTTCAATCCAGCTTTTGGATCTAACTTGATAAGCCCCGCTTTTTCTAAGATGATTAATGCTCTTCCACCATTGGAAGGATCATTTGGAATAGCAATAGTAGCATCGTCTTGTAATTCACTTAGGTCTTTTATCTTATCTGAAAAGAGGCTAAGTGGAGATACGAATACTCCTCCAACAGAACTTAGATCCAATCCTCTATCCTTTGAGAATGCGTCTAAATATGGTAGATGTTGAAAGAAGTTAGCATCGATATCTCCATCATTTAGGGCTTGATTAGGAGTAACATAATCGGTAAACTCGATAATCTCAAGCTGGATCCCCTCTTTGGCTAAATCATCCTTTATAACTTCTAAGATTTCAACATGGGGAGATGGTGATGCTCCGATTCTTAATATGTTATTTTCAGCGACCTCTTTCTTTCCACAACCTATAAATACAGCAATAAGTGTTAATAATAATATAATTTTATTCATAATATACTCCTTTTTTAAATTATAGTTTACCTTAATTAAAGAAAATTCTTTAATTATTTTTAGAATGCAGGGACAACTCCGCCTTTATAGTTTTCTAAAATAAACTTTTTTACTTTTTCACTTTGTAAAGCATTGATTAAAGCTACAATTTTTTTATTTTTTTCATGATTTTCTTTTACAACTACAATATTGGCATATGGGGAATTAGCACCTTCTAATAAAATAGAATCTTCTATTGGATTTAAGTCACTTTGTAAAGCATAGTTACCATTAATGACAGCTGCATCTACATCTTCTAATGTTCTTGGAATCTGCGCAGCATCAATAGCTTTGAATTTGAAATTATGAGTATTTGTTACAATATCAAATTCTGTAGCTTTTAATCCCGCTTTTGGATCTAGTTTTATCAATCCTGCATATTCTAGTAATATTAAAGCTCTGGCACCATTAGATGGGTCATTGGGAATTATGATTAGAGCTCCGTCTGGTAAATCTTTTAAATTAGTATATTTTTTTGAATATAATCCCAAAGGTTCTACATGGACTTTTCCTGCTACTACAAGTTTAAGGTTTCTATCTTTTGAAAACGATTCTAAGTATGGAACATGTTGGAAGAAATTAGCATCGATCTCTCCATCATTAAGAGCTAAGTTTGGAGTGACATAATCGGTGAACTCTATAATTTGCAGGTCTATCCCTTCTTTTTTTAAATCATTTTTTATTAAATTTAATAATTCGGAATGAGGTACAGGGGTAGCTCCAACTCTTAGTACATTGTTTTCAGCGACCTCTTTCTTTCCACATCCGATAAATACAGCAATAAGTGTTAATAATAATATAATTTTTTTCATAATTTATTCCTCCTAATATGTATGGATAATTCATGAATTATCCCAAAGTTAATTTTGATTAAATTTTTTATCCTTACTTTCTTCTGGCTGTGATCTTGCTGACAATACTATTTCCTGTAAATTGAACTATTTGAACCAGTACTACTATACTGATAACCGATATAATCATGATATCGACTTGAAACCTTTGGTATCCATATCTGATTGCTACATCTCCTAAACCACCTCCTCCAATGGCTCCTGCCATGGCAGAATAACCGATTAAATTTATTATAGTTAGGGTGATACCATGAATAAGGCTTGGAAGTGCCTCTGGAATTAACACCTTGGTAATAATCTCAAATTTAGAAGCACCTAGTGATATAGAAGCTTCGATAATCCCTCTATCTACTTCACTCACGGCTCCCTCTATAATTCTAGCAACAAATGGAATTGCTGAGATAGATAGAGGTACAATACTGGCTGTAGATCCGATAGTGGTTCCGACGATAAACCTTGATATTGGTAAAACTAAGATCATCAATATGATAAATGGAAAGGATCTTCCTATGTTTACAATAAGATCTAAAATTTTATTTAATTTATTCATAGGGAGTATATTATCAGGTTTGGTAGCGTATAATAATATTCCTATGGGGATCCCTATGAGGAGGGAAAAGATCACTGAAAATAAGACCATGTATATAGTTTCGCCAAATGCCGGTAATAGCAGACTTATAATTTTATCCATTGTATAACACCTCAATTCCTAATTTATTTTGTTCTAACCACTCTATACTTTTTAATTGTTTTTCCATCTCCCCACTGAGCTCTAATATAAGGTGACCGACACTCTTGGTCACTAACTTATTGATACTTCCAGCTAGGATACTTATGTCTACATCAAACTTTCTAATGAGCTGTGAGATGATAGGTTTATCAATAGTCGCTCCTATGTAGGAGATTTTTATTATCTTTCTGCCTTTCTTTTGGCTGAATTCAACTTCTATTTCCTCCTCTGGAATCAAGTGTTTTATAAACTCCTGAGTAATTATAGTTTTAGGTTTTGAAAATATATTCATAACCTCTCCTACCTCCACAACATTCCCACCGTCTAAAACTGCTACTTTATTACATGAATCTCTTATAACTTCCATTTGATGGGTGATAAGAATGATAGTCAGGTTTAATTTTTTTTGGAGATCTTTTAATAAGTTTAAGATATTCTTGGTGGTTTTTGGATCAAGTGCACTGGTAGCTTCATCTGAAAGAAGAATCTTGGGATGATTGGCAAGGGCTCTAGCGATAGCAACTCTTTGTTTCTGTCCTCCAGATAATTGGGCTGGGTAGCTATCTATCTTCTCTTCTAATTCTACTAATTTTAGGAGCTCGATAATTCTAGGTCTTATCTTTTCCTTGGGATAGTTGGCTACCTCTAAAGCAAAAGCTATATTCCCACCCACACTTCTGGAGTTCATAAGATTAAAGTGCTGAAAGATCATTCCTGTTTTTTTTCTGTACTCTTGAAGCTCAGAATTATTAAAAGCTAGAATATCTTTTTTATCCACGATGATCTCACCGCTAGTTGGTTCTTCTAATCTGTTTAGGAGTCTGATAAGGGTTGATTTCCCAGCTCCACTGAGGCCGATGATCCCGTAGAAATCACCTTTTTCAATATCTAAGCTGATATTTTTTAACGCATCTACTCTGATATTATTACTGATATAAGTTTTTTCTATGTTTTTGATCTGGATCATAATTTTCATCTCCTTTAAATTTTTTTTAATAAAAAAAGCCTGTGGCGTCTACCACAGGCTTTCGTAATTGCTTGAAAGATGTTTGACAGACTCATGTAATTAAATACAAAATGAGTCTGTCCTTAAATTAAATAATTTAAGTTACAAACTCCTCCACGGCATCATCATCATATTTAATTGTCTGAATTCAAAATTTTTCATAGCAATCTTCCTCATTTTTTATTTTTTTAGATAATAACATGGTTTTTTGGAGATGTAAAGAAAAATCTAAAAAAAAATACTTTAGTACTGTTTTTTTAGGCTAGAAAATAGAATAAAGTGTTGTTTTTAGTATTTTAAATTTGAGGGGATAAAGTAAATTTAGAAGAGTTAAAAATATCTGAACGTAGATTGTATTTAATTTTAGAACAATTAAAAAATTATGGATATTTAGAAGGAGTAGGGTCAGAAAGATATCATCAAGGGGGTTTAGATGTATCAGTTGATTCTCCTTATTTAACTTTAGCAGGAATGAATTATTTAGAGATGGATTCAACCATGAAGAAGATACAGGTAGAACTTACAAATCCAGAAGAAATAGCTCTTGAATTAAAAGAGATAGGAAATAGTTTGTCGGGTTTAGATAAGGGACAGCAAGAAATCGTTAAGTTATTAGCTTCTCATGTTGAAATATTAGACGAAATTAGATTTTTAGAAGCAGATAAGATGACTATAATGAAAGAAAAACTTATTAAATTAAGGGATGAGGATAAAGATAAAAAAATACCTTGGGAAAGCATCATTAGTTTAGTAACAACAATAGAAAGTAACTTAAATTAAAAACAAGAAAAAAATTTAATAAATTATTAGATCTTATATATATAATTTGTAAATCTCCCTCTTACACCTAAAATAAGTAGATGAGAGTACTGTTTATTTATCTAGAAGCAGTGAAAATAGAGCTACTAGGTCATAATTATAGAGCAAGATACATAATAAAAAACAAACAAAAATAAAAGACATTCTGCCTATATAATTATTACAGTTAGGAAATTTTTTATTGACTTTTCCATGCATCTATATTATAATCATTCTAAATCAATTAACGGAGGGTTATTATGAAGCTAAGGAAACTAAGGAGTATATTCAAATTTAATAATATTTGTATTCCTAATGGAGATTTTTCTTGATTTATAATTTTAATTTTGTTTCTGGAAAACGATAAAATTGTAGGTTTGGATGCGGACATTATGGAAGAACTAACAAAGAGAATGGGAGTTGAATACCAATGGTCTAATATGACATTTGATGGTTTAATACCAGCTCTTCAAATGAATAAAATTGATATAGTTATTGCTGGAATGAGTATCACTCCTCAAAGAGCTAAAGCTGTTAATTTTTCAGTACCTTATCTTTCTTCTGAAGTCGTATTTGTAGGAAGTAAAAATAATCCTATAAATTCAATTGATGAATTAGTAGGAAAAACTTTTGGAGTTGAACTGGGTACGACTAAAGAAGCTAGTGCTAAAAAAATTAAAAATTCTAAGGTAATCCCTTTCAATGGTAATACTCCTACACTTATAGCTTTAAAATTTGGAAAGATAGATGCTATGGTTGTTGATAAAAGTGTTGGAGATAACTATGTTTCTAATAACGATGATTTAATGTTAATTGGAACTTTATCTGGAGAGCCTAAAGCAATCGCCGTTGGTAAAAAATACCCTGAGCTTCTTGGAAAAGTAAATGTTGCTTTAAGTAAAATGATAAAAGATGGAACTATCTCTAATTTAAAAGAAAAGTATGGAGGAAAATAATGAAAGAAAATTTTAATTTTACAAATTACTTTGTTGATACAAAAATTTGGGTAATCTTAAAAGAAGAAATAAAAGAATTCAATAATATTTTAATTATAACTGGTGAAAAATCATTTGATGCTATTAAAGAAAATTTGTTACCTGTAATTAAAAATAAAAATTATACAATAAAAAAATATATGGGAGAATGTTCTTATGAACATTCTCAAGATATTATTGATTCAACTTTTACAGAAAATTTTGATCTTGTTATTGCTGCTGGTGGAGGAAAAGCTATCGATATAGGAAAAATTGTAGCCTCTAAAATAAATCTAGATTTATTTGCTATTCCTACAATAGCTTCAACTTGTGCTGGAACTTCAGCTGTTTCTGTAGTATATAGCAATGATCATTCGTTTAAAGATTTATATTTCCTTAAAACTGTCCCAAACAAAATATTTATAGATTTAGAAACGTTAAATAATGCACCTAAGAAATATTTATGGGCAGGAATAGGAGATACATTAGGAAAATATTATGAAGTTAATCTAAAAAAAGAAAATTTAAGTAAAAAAAATCCAAAGATTAATTTTTCTAGTTTAATGGGAATTGAACTTGCCAATAATTGTAAAAATATTATTCTTGAAAATTCAGAAGAAGCATATTTTAATTCTAAAATAACAGAGGAATTTAAAGAAGTTGTACTTACGATAGTTGTAAATACTGGTATGGTTTCTAATTTAGTAGATGAATTTTTTAATGGAGCAATTGCTCATTCGGTTTTTTATGGGCTTACAATTTTACCTAATGTTGAAAAAGATCATCTTCATGGAGAAATTGTAGCTTTTGGTATTTTAGTTCAACTTTTAATTGAAAAAAAATATGAAGAATATAATCTTCTTTTAAAATTTTATGAGAAATTTAAATTACCAATATCCCTAAAAGAAATTGTACTACTTGATAATTTTTTAGAAAAAGAAAATGAAATATTAGAGAGCATATTAAATTCACCTAATATTGTTGATTTTGAGTTTAATATTAATAAAATAAATTTAAAGAATGCTCTACTTTACAAGTAATTTATTTGGAGGTTATATGAACAATTTTATTGCAGATAGATTTAAAAATAGAACCAACGCAATGGGAAGCGATGAATTTAATGAAAAATGTAAATATTCACCTATTAATTTAGGACTCGGAGATTTAGATATTACAACTGATGAGATCATTATAAAAAAAGCTATGAATGATGCTATTGCTGGACATACTCACTATACTGACCCTTATGGTTATCTTGAATTAAGAGAAGAAATTTGTAATTATCATGAAAATAATTTTGAAAATTATAAATTTTTAGAGGAAAATGTTTTAGTTGTTACTGGAGCTTGTCATGCTCTTTACCTTTTAATAAATTCGATCACTAATCCTGGAGATGAAATTATAGTTTTGGCTCCTTTTTTTCCAATATATGCTAATGCTATTTCTCTTGCAAATAGTGTTACTAAAGTGGTTGAAACAAAGGTTTCAAATGGTTTCCAAATCATTAAGGAAGATTTAGAAAATAGTATTTCATCTAAAACAAAAGCTATTATAGTTAATTCTCCATGTAATCCGACAGGAGTTTGTTATAATATGGAAAGTCTTAATATTATAAGAGAAATTGCAATAAAATATAATCTTCTTGTGATAGCTGATGATGTCTATGATTTTTATACATATGAAAATTCATTCACACCAATCTACACATTACCTGATATGAAAGAAAGAACTGTAAGTGTCTGTAGCTTTTCTAAGGACTTTGCAATGACTGGCTGGCGTATAGGTTATGTTATTGGTAACAAAGATATAATTGACTGTATGAGTTTCATTAATGAGGCTATTATCTATAGTGCACCTTCAGTTTCACAAAGATGTGCTTTACATGCTCTTAAAGACTTTAAAAGGATAAAAGAAAATCTTATTCCTATATTTAAAGAAAGAGTTGAATATTCATATAATAGAATAAAAAATATATCTTATTTAAATTGTTTTAAACCTCAAGGAGGAATATATTTATTTATAAATATTGAAAAAACTAAAATGACATCTGATGAGTTTTCAAAATTTTTAATTGAAAATTATGGAATCATGGTTCTAAGTGGTAAGAGCTTCGGAGGAGAAGGTTTTATTAGGATAGCTTGTACTCTTGAAATATCTGAATTAAAAGAAGCTTTTGATAGAATGGAAAATATAAAATTTTAATGAGAAGAGTTTCATAAAAATTTCATAGCTAAAAAAAACAACTTTAATAGTTGTTTTTTTTATTTTATCAAGCGGGACAATTTATTATATAATTTACCAAAAATATATTTTAGCAATATTTTATTAGGAATGATGATGTAGGAATGTTTGTTTTTAGCATTTAGTATTTGAGGATACTATTTAATTTTTTAAAATCAATTTTTGGAAAAGATATTTGTACCTTAAATTCATTTTTAGTTAAATAAAAGCCTATATTTGGAAAATAACATTGAATTATAGTCTTTATTTTGTTATAATTCTAATATAAAATGAAATTGGAGTGATATTTATGTTTAAAGAATTTAAGTTTGGAAATTTTAGGTCTTTCAAGGAAAAACAGGTTCTTTCTTTAGAAGCAATGGGTCAAAAGCGTCCCGAATTAGATTGTTTCAATATTCAAGAAATTGGGAAAGATAAAATCCTTAAAACATCGGTTATTTATGGGCATAACTCTTTTGGAAAATCTAATATATTTAAAGCTTTATCTATGATGCAAAGAATTATAAAGCAGTGTACAAACCCAGATTACAAAATTGATGTAGATAATTTTAAATTGGATAAGGAAAGTAAAGGTTTACCTTCTATATTTGAACTTACTTTTATTAATAATTCTATAACTTATAGATATGGATTTGAAATACTAGAAGATAAAATTATTAGAGAATCATTACATAAAAAAAATGTTAGAGAAGTCGCTATTTTTCAAAGGGAATCGTCAGAAAATAGTTCTATTGAGTTAAACACAAGTTACAACAGTCTGAAAAAATATATTAAATTCACCAGAGAAAATGAATTGTTTTTATCTTCTATGATAAAAAATAATGAAACTGATGAAATAAAAGACATCTATGATTGGATATTAAATAATATAAAAGTTTTTTCAGCAGATAGAATATCCTCTGCAACTACTTCTAGGTTATTTTTAGATGAGAAATTGAAAAAGAGAAAAATATTAGAGGCTCTACAAAATGCAAATCTAGGAATAGAGAGTATTGAAATTACGGAAGAAGAAAAAGATTTTAATGACATACCTAATTTTATAAAAGAACTCATAGAGAAAGAGCTTAAAGGAAAAGAAGATTCAGAAAAAAAATTCTTTAAAACAGAAGAAGTGTTTCAACACAATATTTATGATGGAAATGAAAAAAAAATAGATACTATAAATTTCGAGCTTTATGATAAAGAATCAGAGGGAACTATCAAATTGTATTCTATCATTGGACCAGTACTAGATGCTTTAGAAAATGGACATACTTTATTCATTGATGAACTGGATTCAAAGTTGCACCATAGTATTACTAAATATATTGTAGATCTATTTCATGACCTATCTATAAATACAGAAAATGCTCAACTTATATTTAATACTCATGATTTTTATTTGTTAAAGGAAGATATTTTCAGAAAAGATCAAATTTATTTTGCAAATAAGAATAAATTCGGTGAGTCATCACTTTATTCTTTAGGTGATTTTAAAGGGATAGATAAAAAATCAAACGTTTTAGCACATTATCTTGCTGGTAATTTTGGAGCTGTTGGTAATATAAAGATAGGTGGCTAGATGGCAAGAAAAAGTAAAGAATACAGTTCAAAAGTATTAGATTCAGGAATAAATTTAAGTATGGATGGAAAGGGGAGATGTTTGGATAATATATGGATAGAAAGATTTTGGAGGACAATAAAGTACAGTGAAATATTTCTTAATGAATATC
>NZ_JBAHZY010000088.1:0-7857 GCF_037132775.1 Psychrilyobacter sp. | reverse complement strand
CAAAGGGAACAGTTTTTTCAGAAATACCAGATGATGAGTTAGAAAGAACTGTAGAAAGAATTAGAAATAGACCGCGAAAAGTATTAAATTATTTTACTGCAAATGAAGTTTTCCTTGAAAATATGTGGTGGTGTGCTTGAGAAGACTCACCGCCTTTGAAAATATTTATAATATCTTTTTCTAAAAATCTGACAAATTTAGTTATCTCCTTATTTTATTCTAGAGTTCCATTTATAAAAGCATTTGATAACAAATCATATGTATGCATTTTAAATATTGAAAATGTAATATTTTTACTCTCTCCAAAGGAAAACAAGTTTAAATTTGTACATGTATATTATCACTAAAATATATAACCTAGGAGGAATAAAGATGAAAATGTTTGCACAATTATCCAGAGTCGGGAAAGCATTGATGACGCCTATCGCAATATTACCAGCAGCTGGTATATTCTTAGCAGTAGGAGCACATGCGGATTACCATTAATGAAGAATGCCGGTGATGTTATATTTGGGAATCTACCATTGCTATTTGCAGTAGGAGCAGCAATAGGTTTAGCAGGTGGAGATGGAGTCGCTGGTTTAGCAGGTATTGTCGCTATGCTCATTATGAATGTTACTATGGGTAGTTTAACTGGTGCAGCAGCAGGAGTAGAAGCAGGGAATAAAGCATTTACTTTAGTTCTTGGTACACCTACACTTCAAACTGGTGTATTTGGTGGTCTTATTGCAGGTATTATCGGAGCTACCATGTATAATAAGTTCCACAAAACAGAATTACCACCATTTTTAGGATTCTTTGCAGGTAAAAGATTAGTTCCTATCATGGCAGCTGTCGTAGAATTTATCGTTGGTATGATAATGTCTTACATCTGGCAACCAATTCAAGGTGGATTAGAATCATTATCTATGATAGCCAATGATCCTAATAACTCAAACTTATCAACATTTATATTTGGTCTAATAGAAAGAGCTTTAATTCCATTCGGATTACATCATATCTTCTATTCTCCATTCTGGTTCCAATTCGGTGAATATACAAATGCCGCTGGTCAATTAATTCAAGGAGATAATAGAATTTGGTTTGCAATGTTTAATGATGGTATTAGAAATTTTTCATCAGATACCTATGTAGGTGCAGGTAAATTTATGACTGGTAAATTCCCATTCATGATGTTTGGATTACCAGCAGCAGCATTAGCTATGTACCATGAGGCTAAACCTGAAAAAAGAAAGTTAGCTGGAGGTATCTTATTCTCAGCAGCGTTAACATCATTTTTAACAGGTATAACTGAACCAATTGAATTTGCATTCTTATTCGTAGCACCAGTTTTATATGGTATTCATTGTGAAATCGCAGCGACTTCATTTATGGTAATGAATATGTTAAATGTTAGAATCGGTATGACTTTCTCCGGTGGCGCTATCGACTATATTTTATTCGGGGTTTTACCAGGAATTAGAGGAGACTTTGACAATAACTGGTATATGGTAATAGCTGTAGGGTTAGTGTTAGCTATTGTTTATTACTTCCTATTTAGAGCTGTTATCAGAAAGTTTGATCTTAAAACTCCAGGTAGAGAAGATGAAGAATTAGAAGAAGAAGTTAAAGTAAGCGGAAGAGAACTATCTATCTTAGTTATGGCTGCGCTAGGTGGTAAAGGTAACTTAGTTACAATCGATGCTTGTATTACAAGGCTTAGATTAGAAGTTAAAGATGTAAATGCAGTAAATGACAAAGAGTTAAAGAGATTAGGCGCTTCAGGAATACTAAAAGTTGGTACAAACGGTGTTCAAGCGATCTTTGGAGCTAAGGCTCAATTTATAGCACAAGATCTAAAGGAAATGTAAATTATAGAGATATAAAAAGGGTTCATATGAACCTTTTTTATATCTCTATTTTTTTTTGGATTTTTAATTCTATTTATTTTGAACTAAGTTATCTACCAGATGACATGCAACATAATGTCCATCTGAAATTTCATTCAATACAGGATCTCCATGACTACATTCAGGTCTTACATATGCACATCTCTTTGCAAATCTACAACCTTCCTCTGGATTGATTGGAGAAGTTATCTCTCCGTGTAATTCAATCCTATCCATCTTATGCTTTAAACTTGCTACTGGAATAGCAGAAAGTAAAGCTTTTGTATATGGATGTCTAGGGTTTTTAAAGAGTACAGTAGATGGTGCTTTTTCTACTAATTGACCTAAATACATTACTGCAATATCATCTGAAAAATGCTTAACTACAGACAGATCATGAGTAATAAACATAAAAGTTAAACCTAATTTTGCTTGTAGATCCTGCATAAGATTTAAAACTTGAGCTTGGATAGATACATCTAATGCTGATACAGGTTCATCACAGACAATAAATTTTGGATTTAGTGACAATGCACGAGCTATCCCAATTCTTTGTCTTCTTCCACCATCTAATTCATGGGGATATGTATTTAATAATCTCTGACTTAATCCTACTAAGTCCATCAATTCTTTCACTTTTTCACTTAATTCCTTCTTGTTCTTAATTAATTTATGGATAATTAATGGTTCTCCTATGATCTCACTTACAGTCATTCTAGGATTTAAAGAAGCAAACGGGTCTTGGAAAATTATTTGCATATCTTTTCTTAATTTTCTCATTTGATTTTTATCAAATTCCCTTATATTTTGACCTTCAAAAAAAATATCCCCATCTGTAGCCTCTAATAATCTTAGGATTACTCTTCCAGTTGTGGATTTACCACAGCCAGACTCTCCTACTATCCCTAGAGTTTTACCTTTCTCTATAGAAAAATTTAGACCATCTACTGCATGCAACATTCCTTTAGGAGTTTTAAAATGTTTTTTTAAATTTCTTACTTCTAATATTTTATCTGCCATTTTTATTCCTCCCTATATCCATTTTTGTTTGACGTCTTCTTCAAACATCAGACATTTAATTTTGTGTCCGTCAATATTTGTATGTTTAGGCACTCTGTCAGAACAAATACTTTTTGCTCTGTCACATCTAGGATGAAATGAACATCCAGAAGGTAAATTAGTTGGATCTGGCATAGTTCCCTTGATTGGGCTAAGTCTCGTAGCATCACTATCTAAACTTGGTATAGAGCCAAATAACCCCTTTGTATATGGATGTTTTGTAGATTCAAATATATTTTCTATCTTTCCATATTCTATGATTTCTCCACCATACATTATAGCTACTTTATCACAAACTTGGGCTACTACACCTAAATCATGTGTAATCATAAGCATAGCTGTTTTAAATTTTTCCTTTAAGTTATTCATAAGATCTAAAACTTGAGCTTGTATAGTAACATCTAAGGCTGTTGTAGGTTCATCTGCTATGAGTAATTTTGGATTACATGCAAGAGCTATTGCAATTACTACTCTCTGTTTCATTCCACCAGAAAATTGATGAGGATAATCATTATATCTTTCTCCTGGAATACCTACTAATTCTAGCATCTCTTTAGCTTTATCAATTGCTGTTTCAAGATTTATATCTTGGTGAATTAAGATTACTTCTGATATCTGCTCTCCGACACTTAATACTGGATTTAATGAAGTCATTGGATCTTGGAATATCATAGATATTTTATTTCCTCTGATTCCTCTCATATCACCTTCAGAAAGTGACAATAGATCCCTTCCTTCAAATTCAATACTTCCTCCTGTAATTTTCCCTGGAGGATTCGGGATCAATCTCATTATCCCTAAAGCCGTAGTAGTTTTCCCTGCTCCTGTTTCTCCTACTAGACCTAATGTTTCCCCTTCTTTTAAATCTAAATTGATACCATTTACTGCTTTTACTACTCCATCTTCAGTTGTATATTCAATACTAAGATTTTTTATATTTAATAATTTATCACTCATAAAGTGTATCTCCTTTTTTTATTTAATTATGATTTTAATCTTGGATCTAATGCGTCTCTAAGCCCGTCTCCAACTAAGTTTAAAGCTAGGATAGTAATTACTATCGCTATACCTGGAATAGTCGTTACATGAGGTGCATATCTTAGGTATTGTCTACCTCCAGAAAGCATCGCTCCCCACTCTGGTGCAGGTGGCTGAATACCCATCCCTATAAAACTAAGCCCGGCTGTAGAAAGTATTGCCCCTGCTACTCCTAGTGTTCCTTGAACAATTACTGGAGCAAGTGCATTTGGTATAATATGTTTTGATATAATTCTAAAATCATCGGCTCCAATGGCTTTGGCAGCTTCTACAAACTCCTGGTCTCTTATTGAGATTACAGATGCTCTTACAATTCTTGCGTATCCAGGAACTGAAGATATACTGATTGCAAGCATAAGATTAAATAAGTTTGCTCCCAGTGCCGAAACGATCGCAATAGCTAATAAGATACTAGGTACTGCAAGGAAAACATCCATTATTCTCATGATAATGTTGTCTAGCTTCCCACCATAATAACCAGCTACTGCTCCTAATGTCCCACCAATAAGTATAGAAATTCCAACAGCTAAGACTCCAACTTGTAGTGATACACGAGCACCATGAATAAGTCTAGCAAACATATCTCTACCATATTCGTCTGTTCCAAAAATATGTGCTCCACTTGGACCTTGTAATCTATCCCTTAAATTTTGCTTGATTGCTACACTATCATATGGTGCAATCACATCTGCAAAAATAGCTAAAAATACTATTACTCCTAAAATTGCAAGGCCGACCATAGCCATTTTATTTTTCTTCAATCTTCTCCATACTTCAGCCAATTGACTTCTTTTTTTATTTACAGTTTCAACAGAAGAAATTTTCTCTATATTTTCACTGTTTAGTACTTCTGACATAATTAAATCCTCCTTTTATTTATATTGAGATTTTACCCTAGGGTCTACAAATCCATATAAGATATCTACAAATAGATTTACTACTGAAAATGTTGTTGCAAGGAATAAAACAGCTGCTAATACAATTGGTGTATCCTTACTTCTAATAGCTTCTACCATCATTCTTCCCACTCCTGGCCAAGAATAAACTGTTTCTGTAAGTACAGCTCCACCTAATAGGTATCCAAATTGTAATCCTACAACTGTGATTACTGGAATTAATGCATTTTTAAGAGCATGTCTGTTGATAACTTTTTTCTCACTAACACCCTTGGCTCTGGCTGTTCTAATATAATCTTGTCTGATTACTTCTAACATAGATGATCTAGTCATACGAGTAATTATCGCTGCGGCTCCTGTTCCTAGCGTAATAGATGGAAGGATCAAACTTTTCCATCCTCCAAATCCACCTGATGGCAGCCATCCTAATCCCACTGAGAAAAATAAAATCAGCATAAGTCCTAACCAGAAGTTTGGCATTGCTACACCTAAAAGAGCAGCTATCATACTGGTACTATCCATAATTGAATATTGTTTTGTTGCTGATATAATCCCCACTGGAATACCTATTAATATGGCGATAATAACACCTATAATAGCTAAGATCAATGTATTTGGAAATCTTTGGAATATTTCTCCAAATACCTCTCTTCCACTTGTATATGATCTTCCAAAATCTCCTTGTACTGCATTTAAAACAAATTTCCCATATTGCATGAAGAATGGATCATTTAATCCCATCTCTTCTCTAAGTGCTAACACTTGTGCTTTAGGAGCACTTTCTCCCAAAATAAGTTGTGCCGGATCTCCAGGTGTAAATGACATTATTGAAAATACTAAAAATGATACACCCAATAATACAGGTATCAATAATAATATTCTTTTAAATATATACTTATGCATGTTTCCTCCCCAATTTTTATATTTATTTCTTAAAAAAATTACCCTCTAAAATTAATTATTTCAGAGGGTAATCAAGATTATTTTTGTTGATCAAAGTACACTCCGTAGATTCTATGATGCCCTGCAGGGTTTAATTTAAATCCTTTTACATCTTTATTGATACCAGCATTCATAGTTTTGTAAAATAATGGATCTATCGGTAAGTCTTCCATTAATTGATCTTGAATTTTTGCATATATTTCAATTCTCTTTTGTGGATCTACAGATGATTTAGCCTCATCTAACCACTTATCTACGTCTTTATTTGAATAGAAAGATCTGTTTCCAGCTCCACCAATATTTGCAGTATTGAATAAAGCATTTAATCCATAGTCAGCATCTGCTGTATTACTTCCCCAACCTAAGATAAACATCTCATGATCTCCTCTTGCAGTTCCATCTAAATAAGCTCCCCATTCTACTGGTTCTACTGCCATATCTATTCCTACTTGCTTTAATTGATCTTGTACAATAGTTGCAATTTGTAATCTTACTGGATTGTCATTTGTCCAGATTGTAGTTTTGAATCCATTTGGATATCCTGCTTCAACTAATAACTTCTTAGCTAATTCTGGATTATATTCATATGATTTTGAATTTTTACTATAACCAAATACTTTTGGACCGATAGGTGAATTTGCTTTTATTCCAGCACCGTCTAATACTACATCGATAAGGATCTCTACGTCGATTGCATGTCCAATAGCTTGTCTAACTAATTTATTATCAAATGGTGCTTTACTGAGGTTAAATCCAATATAATCCATAGATAGTGATTCTTGTTCCACTAATTCTAAGTTTTCGTTACCTTTAACTTGATTTTTATCGATAGGTTCGATGTCATATGCGATATCTACTTCACCAGTTTCTAAACTGATAGTTCTATTAGTCCCTTCAGTTATATTTCTAAAGATTACATTTTTAACCTTAGGAGCTCCTAAGAAATAATCTTCATTCGCAACCAATACAATTTTATCTCCAGAATCCCATTTTACAAATTTATATGGTCCTGTTCCTACTGGATGTTGTCCGTAGTCATCTCCAAATTTAGTAACAGCTTTTTCATTTAAGATAGCTGATGCTGTATGTGCTAAATGATGTAATAATGGTCCAAATGGTTCTTTTGTGATTATCTTCACTGTATAATCATCTACAACTTCAATTTTGTCCACAGCCTCTACAATATGATGCGTTTGAGGAGAAGCTAACATCCCTTCAATAGTGAATTTAACGTCTGATGCTTTTAATTCCTCTCCGTTATGAAACTTAACTCCCTTTCTTAAGTGGAAGATAGTTGTTGTAGAGTTTGGTTGCTCCCATGATTCAGCAAGTGCAGGTATGATGTTCATATCTCCATCAGTTGATACTAAACCATCATAAATTTGTGATGTTACTCTAGACGATGGTTGGTCATTTGAAGCATGCGGATCCAGTGATTTGGCATCGGCCCCTTGAGCTACCACTAAAGTATCTTTTATCTTCGTTTCTTTTTCCCCACCACCACAAGCTGTTAATGTCAACAAGACAACCAATGATGAAATTAATAATAAAACTTTTTTCATATTTTCTTACCCCCTATTATTATCTTATTCTTTTAAGCTCTTTCTAAGATAATGTTACTTCTATTCTCCAAACTTGTCAACTAAAAATAAAGTTTTGTGTTTTGTGTTCTCACTTTTTTGCATCAATACCGCACCTATGAAACTTTCACAGAATAAAGTACTAAAAAAAACACTTATAACTTAATTTTATATGAATAAAAAAAAATCATAATAATCAAAATTCAATACAAATGTTATTTTTTACACAAAACTTTTTTATAATTAAAGTTTACCTTTAAAAAAATCAAAATCAAAATTTATTTTAATTTTTTATTTTATTTCTTAGAGTTCCACAAGAAATTTTACGTTATATATGGTGGTCGTGTTTGTCAAACAGTTTATGAAAAAACTTAAGCAATTTTTTGAGTACTAAAATATACCTTAGCGGGGCTGTTGCAAGTTTTGTGTAAACTCTAAAAATTAATGTAAAACTTTTATAAAAAGAGGAGTAAT
>NZ_JBAHZY010000145.1:0-22722 GCF_037132775.1 Psychrilyobacter sp. | reverse complement strand
ATAAAAAGGTATATTAATTTTTATAATAACGATAGAGGACATAGTTCTTTAGATTATGAAACACCTGCTAAGGTATATTTTAGTACTCAAAAAATTGCTTAAGTTTTTTCATAAACTGTTTGACAAACACGACCACCATAGAGTTCTTTTTTTTTATACTAATAAATTAGGCATTATTTCTCTTTTTTTTCTAATATTTCATATATTTTTTCTATATCCAATGAGTTCCGTAGGGTATTTTCCCATTTGTCGTATTCATCCACTTTAAATTTTTCGAAGTCAAAATAGTCATCTATGGGTTCTAATCCTTTGGATATCCTGATATTATTTATAAAAGTTCGAGTAAAAATTGAATTGTCAAAAACTCCATGGATATAGGTAGCAAAGACATTATCTTTTAGTACTCCTAAATTTGGTTTGTTTTTAAAGATAGAACTCTCTTTTGACTCGGTAACTCCTTGGTGGATCTCATATCCAGAGACACTGCAACCCATACAACCCTTCAAAAGTCCTGTATTATTGGTTATTATTTCAGTGGTTTGGAATGTCTGTTTTTCTTTTTCCATGGTAGTTGTGACATCTAGAAGTCCCAAGCCCTTTATCACTTTATCTTTGGATTCAATCATATGGGGATCCAAAATTTCTTTACCTAGAATCTGGTAACCACCGCAAATTCCCACGATAATCTTCCCTTTTTTACTCTGTTCAATAATAATCTTATCGATACCTAGTTGTTTTAATTTGATAAGATCCTGTATGGTGTTTTTACTTCCTGGGATGATGATGATGTCAGCCTCGCAAATCTCAGATTTAGAAAGAGTAAAATTAAGACTGAGATCTCTGTAGTATGAAAGTGCATCAAAATCTGTATAGTTTGACATCTTATCTAATCTGATCACTGCAATATTCAGATCATTTTTTTCTTGATTTTTCCCAAATTTATTTGTAAGAACATCCTCTTCCTCAATGTTTAAAGGAACCCAAGGGATAACTCCTAAAATAGGAATATCAATTCCTGCTTGAAGGAGACGATTTGTCAAGTCTTCTATTCCAGGTGTCAGAAGATCTATATCACCTCTAAATTTGTTGATAATAATTCCCTTAATTCTTTTTCTATCTTTTTCATCTAACATCAAAACGGTACCGTAGAGGGAAGCGAAAACTCCGCCTCTTTCTATATCTCCCACAAGGATAACAGGAGAATCGATTAATTCTGCCATCCCCATGTTGACCAAGTCTACATCTCTAAGGTTCATCTCAGCGGGAGAACCGCCACCTTCCAAAATACCTATATCATAGTTATCTTCGATGATCTTATAGTTTTTTAGGGCAATAGATTTAAAATACTCTGTATTTTTAAAGTATTCCTTAGCATTCATATTCTTATAGGGAATTCCCTCAAGGATGATCTGTGAATCATTATCTGAGTTAGGTTTCATTAAGATAGGATTCATATACGCCCGGGGAGGGGTATTGCATGCCTCTGCCTGAACAACCTGAGCTCGACCCATCTCCAATCCATCTTCATCTATATATGAGTTGAGAGCCATATTCTGAGATTTATAGGGTGCTACTTTATTTCCATCTTTATAAAAAATTCTAGCTAAACCAGCTACGATAACACTTTTTCCTGTAGAAGACCCGGTTCCCTGAATCATAATTTTTTTGTGTCTCATAATTTTTTTCTCCTTTTCGCCTCTGCGAAATTGTAAGTATACAACTTATTTTTATTTTATTTTATCATTTTTTTTAGGAAACCACCACTCAAAAAAAAAAAATTAAAAAAGGAGGAAATTTTAATCCCCAAAGGGGAAAAAATAAAGTATAATTAAGTTAATGTATTTTAAATATTTGTAGTACGAGGGGATTTAAAGGTGAAAAAAATTGATTAAATTAAAAAAGGAGAATCTTATGAACTACGAATATAAAAATTTAATAAAGATTGTTATGTACTATATGTTATTTGGGATTTTTTGGATATTTTATTCTGCTAAATTTCTCCATCTCATGACTCGAGATTTATCGACCTATATTGTTTTAGAACACTACAAGAGTTACCTTTATATCTTTTTAACAACGGCATTGTTGTTTAAAATGATTAGAAGTGGTTATTTAAAAATGGAAAAATCAAATAGAAAATTTCAACAGGGTATAGTCCAATCATTTATCGCTGCTTTAGAATTTCATGATGAATATACAAAGGGTCATTCCGAAGCAGTGGCCTCATACAGTCTTGAAATAGGTAAAGCATTAGGTTTAAAAGGTAGTGATTTAGATGATCTATATTGGGCTGCGACCATGCATGATATTGGGAAAATTATTGTGCCTATTGAAATATTAAACAAGTCAGAAAAACTAACAGATAAGGAATATGAAATTATTAAAGAGCATTCTAAAACTGGATATGAGATAGTCTCTAAAAATGAAAGTTTGAAGAAAGTTTCTAAATATATCCTATACCACCATGAACGTTGGGATGGAATAGGTTACCCAGAAGGGTTAAAGGGAGAAGAAATTCCATTGTTATCTCAAATTATATCTGTAGCTGATTCTTGGCATGCTATGACATCAAAAAGATCCTATAAAGATCAATTGACTTGTCAGGAAGCAATTGAGGAACTTGTTAAAAATAAAGGAACACAGTTTGCACCTCAAATTGTAACTACATTTATAAAGGTGTATAATTTAAGGAAAGATCTATTTTTATTTGAAAAATAGAAGTAGTTCTATTACTTCTGAATTTAAAAAATGGGGGTAAATATCACCCCCATTTTTTAAGCTATAAATTACCCTTTGGAATGTAGTTTATAGAAAGTTTATTGGTATATGGATTAGTAGACAGATAGACATCTACACCGAATATGTTTTTAAAATTTTCCTTGGATAAAACTTCATCAGGAGTACCAATAGTTATTATCTTACCCTCCTCTAAAAGGATGAGTTTATCACAATATGTAGCTGCAATATTCATATCATGGATTGCAGAAAACATAGTGATATCCAGTGATTTCATAATATCCATTATTTCTAACTGGTATCTGATATCCAAGTGATTTGTAGGTTCATCTAAGATAAAGAAATCATTTTCTCCTGCAATAGCTCTAGCAATCATAACTCTCTGCTGTTCTCCCCCAGAAAGACTGAGGAAACTCCTACTTTCAAAATGAGCTAAGCCGACTTTCTCCAAAGCCCCTTTGGCTATCTCGAGATCTTTTTTTGATGTAGAAGAAAACATGGAGGAATGAGCATACCTCCCCATAAGAACGATATCGATAATGGAAAAATCAAAGCCCCCCCCTGAATGCTGTGTAAGGGTGGATATTTTTTTGGCTAAGTCCTTGGAGGAAAAATCATCTATAGAGGTATTATCGATGAAAATACGGCCATTGGTAGGAGTCAATATATTATATATGTTTTTTAGGAGGGTAGATTTACCGCAGCCATTGGGACCTATAATCCCAACGAATTCACCTTTTTCTATCTCAAAATTTATATTCTTTAAAATTCTTGCATCATCTATTTCAAAACTTAAGTTTTCAATTTTTAATTTCAAATCGCTCCTCCTTTTTTTTGGTCGCTTTTAAACTATTTATTAAAATTATAGATACTCTTTTTCATGATCCATAGAAAGAATGGTGCTCCTAAAAACGAAGTGACAATTCCTACTGGAAGTTCATTGGGAGCCATTACTACTCTGGAAAAAGTATCGGCCAAAGTAAGGAAAAATCCACCCAAAAATATAGATACAGGTATAAGAATTCTATGCTTAGAACTGGTTAGTTTTCTGGCAATATGGGGGATGATAAGGCCGATAAAACCTATGACACCACTTATGGAAACTAAGACCCCTGTAAGTAAGGTAGATGTAAGAATAATTATAATTCTTATTCTATTGGTGTTGACGCCTAAAATCTTGGAACTTTCCTCCCCGAAGAGTAAGATATCCAATTCTCTATGAAAAAACATAGTTATTCCAAAGACAGAGGCCAGTAAGGCAGTTAAAAGATAGATAGATGACCATTTGGCCCCGCTCAAACTACCTACAATCCAAAATAATGCCGTATACAAATCTCCGTTTTGAGCAGAGAAAGTGATGAAAGTAGTTATAGATGAAAACATGGAGGAGATAGCAATCCCTGTAAGGACCAGCTTAGTAGAACTATAATTGCCTCCGATATTAGCAATCCTAAAAACCAAGATAGCAGCTATAATAGCTCCTAAAAATGCCATAAATGGAGTGCCTAGGCCACCAATATTAAGTCCTACGATAAGGGATAAAACTGCACCTGTAGAAGCCCCGCTAGAAACTCCTAAAATATAGGGGTCAGCAAGGGAATTCTTTGTAAGAGCCTGCATAAGGACTCCAACCAAAGATAGCCCTCCGCCTACTAAGAAAGCTAAAAATATACGAGGCAACCGGAGTTTTAATAAGATTATTTCTAAATTTTGATTCCAAGTGATGTCGAATAAATTATGATTTACAATAAAATTAGTAAGAATTTTTAGTGTGATCAGAGGATTTATCTTTATGACCCCACTTGATAGGGCGAAGATTACAGTTAAAATTCCTAAAAATAGGAAGATAAGAAAAGTTTTTAGTTTCATGAGAGGTGCTCCTTTTTTATAATATTGTATTAATTTTAAGATAGATTCCTAAAAATGTCTAGAAATTCTTTTGAATAAAAATTTAAGTGATGGTGGATTAATGCCTTGACATTTTTTTATAGGTTTTGTAAAATAGAGAAGAAGAAAATTAAAATAGGGAAACTAGTGCAAATCTAGTACAGCCTTCACTACTGTAGAAGTGGACGAAACCATCATTAACCACTGAGGGGAAAACCTTGGGAAGGGATGGAAGTAGGATGAAACTAAGTCAGAACACCTAATCTGGAAAAGGGGAGAAAGAGATGATAAAAAGAGCAGGGGTTTTAGCCCTTATTTTGGCATGCACAGTTTATGCCAAGGACATAAATGAAAATGAGGTAGGAGAGGATCAGTTTTTTGAGGGAAGTGGGGTAATTCGGTTAGATGAAACCACTATATCTGGAGATGGATTTGAAAATACAATAAGAAATACTCCTAAAAATATCACCATAATTACAGCGGAGGATATTAGAGAAAGCGGAGCTAAAAATGTAGTGGAAGCTTTAAAATCAGTACCAGGAGTAAAAGTAAGTGAAGGTATTGGGAAAATAGGGGTAATCGATATTCGTGGACAGGGAGCCACAGCGGTACAAAATACAGCTATTATTATTGATGGTATAAAGATGAATAGTATGGATATGTCTGGATTTAATTTATATAATATTCCTATTGAAACGATAGATAAGATAGAGGTGATTCCAAGTGGAGCATCTGTAATCTACGGGGATAATACTGCTGGAGGAGCTATAGTAATTACTACTAAGCAAGGAAAAGCTAAAGACTATATGATTCTTCAAACAGAGGCAGGTTCGTATAATCAACTAGATTCAGGTTTTGGATTTGGAACTAAAGTAGGAAAGTTCAAGGTTTTTGGAAATGCTGCCAGAAAAAGTACTGATGGATACAGAGAGAATTCATTTTTAAAATCGGATGATGTAATGGTTGGGACGAGATATCAGATAAATGATGCTAATGCTTTAACATTAAAATATACTTATCATAAGGATTATATGGGGTTTCCCGGGTCATTAAATGAAGACGAAGTAAAAGGAAATCCAAAACAAACAAACTCACCTGATGACTGGGGAAAAAATGAAACTCATAGATTTGATCTAGGATATAATTATAAGAAGGATAGTTTAGAAATAACAAATAATATGAATTATTATATCAAAAATTATAATTCTTTTTATGGATTTGATAATGATATAGCTAATATCTCGAATTATTTCAAATTAAAATATAATACAGATAAAAATAAATTTATAACTGGTTTTGATATTTCTAGTGGGAAACTTGAAGAGAATGCTTATTGGAATCCTTCTTCTTCTTGGACTGAAAAGGAAAGCTATGGTTTGTTTGTTCATGATACATATAGTATAACTAATAAACTTGACTTAATTGCAGGAGGAAGATATCAATATACTGAATTTGATTATAATGAAATTTCTACAGAAGATGAGAATTATAATAATTATGCTCATGAACTAGCTTTAAATTATAAATATTCTGACACAGGTTCAACGTTTGTTTCTTGGAGTACAGATTTTAGAACTCCTGCAACGGACGAATTAACATATACAAATCCGAATAAAAGTTTTAAGCCTCAAACGGGACAAAATTTTGAAATAGGGTTAAAGGATTATATTTGGGATACTTATATTAGTTCTTCAGTATTTTACAAAAGAGTAGAAAATGAAATTTATTTTGATGCAAGTGACAAATCAGGTGGTTTCTATGGATCAAATGTAAACTATGAAGATCCAAATAAAAAAATAGGGTTTGAACTACTAGCAGAGAAGAAAATTACTAAGAAATTTAAATTAACAACAACTTACTCATATATAGATTCTGAGATAGATGGAGGGGAAAATAAAGGGAAATCTACTCCAGGAGTTGCTAATCATCTATTTTCTATTAGGGCAAAATATGATTTTACAGGGAAATTAAAATCTAATTTAATGTTAAATTATGTTGGAGAAGCGTACGCGCACGAAGATTTTGCTAATGAACAGGAAAAAATAGATAATCACTTAACGTTAGATTTAAATATATCATATAAAATAAATAATTCATTTGATATCTATGGAGGAATTAAGAACTTAACCAGTGAAGAATACTATGAATATTCAGGGTATAAATCAACAACAGGATATTATTACTATCCTGCACCGGAAAGACAATACTATGTAGGATTTAGATATACAATGTAAGATAAAAAAAACCTCAGAAATTTATTTTCTGGGGTTTTATCTATTTGGAGAAGTATTAAAAATAAACTGCCTGATAGAGGTAAGTTAACTCTTAGAAACGAAACGAAATATCTTATAAAAATATATAGCCATAGGTTTGCCACGATAAATGATGGGTTCAAAAACCCATTGTTTTAGAGCTTTTTCGACCTCATCTTCAAAACCGTATTTAGAATTTGTATAAAATTTAACCTCTCCTACTCTACCTTTTCTATCCACTAAAAATTTAACTTTGACCAGAGTTTCTTTTCGATATCCCATCTTGAGAGCAAGATTTGGATAGCTAGGAGGGATTTCTTTGTGGATAACCACATGGATTCCTGAAACTTTTTGATTTTTAAGAGCATATTGCCCATTTTTAATCTTTATTAAATTTTTATCGTTTTCCTGATCTCCTAAGATGGTATCATTTGTAGTTATATTTTTCTCTATATTTTTATTTGGCTTAGCCTCATTGGAGTCAATAGGTCTTATAATCACTGCCTTTTTTTGAACTACTTGTTTTTTAGGGCTTGTCTTCTTTTTAGGATGGGATTTCTTTGGGATTTCTTTGGGTCTCTCGGCTATGTTTGTTTCTTTTTTTGTAGTCATCTTAGCCAGGGTCTTGTCACTGTTGCCCATGGTAGACATAGTTAAATTAACATTGATATTTAGGGGTTTTACTCCGTTTTTTAAATCTTTATTTGAAATTTTTGAAAAACCGATAAAAACTACCATATGAAGTAAGATAGAAAGTATAAAAAAGTCTATAATTGCACTCCGTTTTTTGGGGCCTATATTTTTATGTCTCATAATTTTTCTCCTCATTGCTGCCTCTGAAACTTTTAATATTTGGGTTTTAATTTTTTAGCTGATTCAGGGTGAAATATTTTTACCATCTCATAGATCCCCTGTGTAAGAGCCCGGGGACCAGGAAGGTTGAAGATACTGTCATCCGGAATAATATAATGATTTTTATTTTTAATTGCAGTTAAAAAATAGTAATTCTCCTCCATCAACATATTATCTATATTTCTTTGGCTCCCAAAAATAATATCCGGGTTATTTAGGATCAATTCCTCCAAGGAATATCTCCATCCATTTTTTTCTTTGGCTATATTTTCTCCGCCGGCTAAGACCATGAGGGAGTTAATAAAAGTATCTCCTCCTGGGGTAATATCGGTTTTACCACTACCCAAAACATAATAAACTTTTGGGACCTCCTGATCTCTCAATATATATCTGGTGTAGTTGATCTTATCTTTTAAAGAAGCGTTTAATCCACGAGCTTCTAGATGTCTTCCTAGTAGAACTCCTAAATCTACGATACTCCTATGAATCTCTGGTATATTTATAGGAGTTTGATATTTAGTTACTGAAATTCCCAAGGAATTTAGGGTAGACATTAATTTTTTCCTAAAATGAGTCTCTGCTATGACAGTGTCTGGATCTTTATCTAGAATAATTTCTAAATTCGGTTCAAACATAGTTCCTACAATATCTATATTTTTTACTTCCTCTGGGTATGTGGAAAATGATGTTCTACCTACGAGAAGATCTTCTCCTCCCAGAGCAAATATTTTTTCTGTAATACCAGGAGATAAGGAGATGATCCTTTTAGGAAAAATATTTGGATTTTTAGGTTCAACAGATCTAATGATCTTATTATTTTTTAGATAGGCTCCATTTAGTTCTAAAATTAGTTCTAATGGCAGGTAGTATTTTTCCTGGGATATAAAAGGTATAGATAGATATGTGTATTCCTTCTGCGGAGTGATGATCCTATTATCTATGAGGTAATATTTTCCAAGGTCTGTATTTAAAATGAATGTATTTTTAGATCTCTTTAAATCTACTCCTATTTTTGAAAATGAATTCATACTCATAAATACAGTGCCATTTCTACTCTGAACATCTAATTTATTGATATTTACATGATTTATAGAATAAGAACTTATAAATAGGAGGAAATAGATAATTATTTTAGACATATGTTTAACTCCTTATGATATTTTTTAGAATAAAAAAAGTACCTTTTTGAGGTACTAAAAAACTTTTTACACAGTAAAAGTATCTCCTTGTCCTCGCAAGAAAAATAAAAACACATTAGGTAGGTCTCCTGACTCAAGCTTTGGCTTACTCCTACTCCTTCCCAGAAAAATCTAGTGGATTCGTGTAGTTTCATAACTTTCACAGTGGCGGGACCGCATGGGGATTTAACCCATTTCCCTTTTAATCAAAATGAACCTATCGTGTATATAATTTTCTATATTCTATCATTTTTTAAAGAAAATCACCACTCAAAAATTTTATCAAATAGTTAATTGCTTTTACTATTATCTCTATAATTATGATATAATACTAGATGTGAAAAAATAAAATGAGGAGATGAATATGGTAAAAAAGGATAGGTTAGGTCTTGGTTTAACTACTATTTTACTTGTTGTGGCTATATGGATATCTAAAATATTTGGATGGAATGAAATAAATACAGCATTGATGTTAGGAATAGTCGTAGGAAATTTATTCTTAGGGAGAAAAGCATACAAGTTTTATCCTGGATTTAACTTTGCTAATAAAAAAATATTACCCACAGCAATTACATGTTTAGGAGTGAAGGTAAACTATATAATTTTACTGGATTTAGGAGTGGAAATCATAGGTTTTGTATTTTTAATGGTTGTGATGTTATTATTTACAGCCAAATATGTGGCTAAATTTATGGGCGAGAAGGAAGAATTCGGATTGGTATTGGGGTCTGGAGGAGTAGCGAGTATAGCTGGATTTTCAGAAGTGCTGGAGCGGCCAGAGGAAGAATTTGCCATGGCGATCATTGCCATGAATATTTTAGGGCTGACAGCTATGATGATCATGCCTAGTATATCGAGATTTTTAGATTTTGATTCCACCCAAGCTGCTCTATATATAGGTGGGACTTTGAGCTCATTTATTCATCTAATACCTGCGGCTTACAGTATTGGGGCTGAATCTTTGGGTTTAGCACTCCTGATAAAAACAGGGAAATTATTATTTTTCCCCTTGATTTTAATCTATATGGTTAGAATAAAAAAGAAAAAATCTACAGATGACAAAAAAATGGAGACAAAAACAACAAAACTACCTTTTTTTGTCAAGGGCTTTATGGTTGTGGGAGCTATATTTACAACCTTGGAATATGGAATAGAAAAAATAGAATTACAATGGTATACAGATGGAGTTAAATATTTAAAGCTTGTATTTAGTTATACTTTTAAATATCTGTTGATGTTTGCACTTATTGGAATAGGTGGTAAGATAAATATAAAGACTCTATTGGTTAATGGGAAAAGATTAATTGCATATTCATTGGTACTTATGGTGGTACAGCTGGTCTTAGGAGCAGGAATAGTGAAGATGTTTTATTAGATAAAATCAATAGTTCTATGCCCTTTGCGATTATTTGAGGAGCTCAGTGTAGATTGTGTCAAAATTATAAAAAATATTTAGAATAAAAAAAGAAGAAGGAGAATATAAATTATGAGAGAAATAAAAGAAATATTAAATTTAAAAGCTGAAATTGAAGATAGAGGGACAAGGTTAGATACTTTTGTAAGTGAACAGATAGAAGGGTATACTAAATCATATACACAAAAACTTATAGAAGACGAGTTAGTAGAGATCGTAGGTAAGAATAAAACACGTCCTGGAAATAAATTAAAAGGGAATGAAGAGATAAATGTAACTATATTAGAAGATGAAATTTTAGATGTTGTTGCAGAAGATATTCCA
The DNA here is from genome assembly GCF_037132775.1 of Psychrilyobacter sp. Classification (GTDB taxonomy): domain Bacteria; phylum Fusobacteriota; class Fusobacteriia; order Fusobacteriales; family Fusobacteriaceae; genus Psychrilyobacter. Next base: position 12,079 of record NZ_JBAHZY010000145.1, on the reverse strand, counting down.
TTGGACATAGTATATGAAGATGAGCATATTGTGATAATAAATAAAAAACCAGGTATGGTAATCCATCCAGCAGTAGGACATCATAGTGGAACACTAGTAAATGCAATAATGCATCATGTAAAAGATCTATCTACTATAAGTGGAGTAGTTAGGCCTGGGATAGTTCATAGATTGGATAAAAATACAAGTGGACTTATAATCGTAGCTAAAACCAATGAAGCTCACCTTAGATTAACAGAGATGTTTAAAGATAAAACTATAAAGAAAACATATCTTGCTATATGTAAGGGAAACTTTAAGAAAAAAGAAGATAGGATAGAAAATCAAATAGGTAGAGACCATAAAGATAGAAAGAAGATGACTGTTGTCAGAGACAAGGGTAGAACGGCTATAACTAATTATAAGGTAATAAATGAAGTTGAATACTTTAGTTTACTAGAGGTAGATCTAGAAACTGGAAGAACTCATCAAATAAGAGTCCATATGAAATATTTAAATCGTTCAATTCTGGGAGATGACGTATATGGGAAGGCTTCTAAAAAAGCAGAAAGACAGATGTTACATGCATATAAATTAGAATTTGATCATCCTGTCACAGGGGAAAAATTGGAAATTGTAGGAGACCTGCCGGAAGATTTTAAAAAGGTAATGAAAGATTTAGGCTTAGAATTTAACGGGTAACGAATTTTAAATTAACATAAAAAGTAATAAGAAAAAGATTGCTGGGGCAATCTTTTTCTTGTATATTAAATCTGATTTAAATCATAGAAGGAAGGAGAGTATTTAATGAAAGAAAACAAAAACATCATGCAAGAGTTTGATAAGGAATATGGAGATAGTATAATAGGGATAGATGAGGCTGGACGTGGACCTCTTGCAGGGCCTGTGGTAGCATCTGCTGTAAAGATAATAAACTATGTAGAAGAGTTTGATATGATAAATGACTCGAAAAAATTGACTGAGAAAAAAAGAGAATTTCTATTTGACCTAATCTTAGCCAACTGTGAAGTCGGAGTCGGGATAGCCAATGAAAAGGAGATAGATGAGGTAAATATCTTGAATGCTACATTTCTTGCTATGAGAAGAGCAATAGAAGATCTAAAAGCCGATGGGACAGAATTTGATCTTGCTCTAATTGATGGGAATCATAAGATTCGTGAATATGATGCTCCTCAGGAGTTTGTGATTAAAGGAGATGGAAAAAGTCTGGCTATTGCAGCTGCAAGTATCATAGCTAAGGTAAGTAGGGACAGAATCATGGTAAAATATGGTGAACTTTATCCTGGATACGGATTTGAAAAACATAAGGGATACGGAACAAAACAGCACCGTGAAGCACTCTTAAGTATCGGGAAAGTAGATTGTCATAGGAATAGTTTTTTGACTAAGATTTTAGCGCCTAAATTATTTTAGACGATAAATACTCAGAAAAAAGATAAAAAAAATGGACAGGGAGAACACAGAGGGAGAAGAGCTAGCCAGAGAGAAAACTAAAAGCTTTTGTCATAGATTACGTAGAAAAGAGCAGGTTTTAAACAAAAAAAAGATTTTTTTAGTGAGCTTAGTGTAAGAGATTAGGTTTTTAATCTGAGTAACCTGTACAATCTGCGACAGAAAAATACTTCTGTGCTGTAGCAGTAAGGGTTTATAGATTGGTGGCAAAAGAAGATTTTGAAATTATAGATCTATGACAAAGAAATAAAAAATAATTATATTAATAATAGATGTCCGTAGAAAAGATTAAAACTTTTTAAGGATTTTTATTTTTAAAATAAAAAAATATGTAGTAATATCATAATAGGAATAATTCTGAGTCGGGGGGCGAAAATTATGATCATGATAATCTTACAGAGTATAGCGATAACGACTTTATTATATGTAAGTTATAGATGCCTGTGTGCATTGAATGAAAAAAAAGCTGAGATGGAAAAGGAAGAAAGAGATGGACAATAGGTCTATCGGTACAAAATATGAGGGTATAGCGATGGATTATCTAGCTAAAAAAGGCTATTTTGAATTGGAAAGAAATTATTATTCTAGATATGGAGAATTAGATCTCATATGCAGGGATAAAAAAAAGGGCGAGATAGTTTTTGTAGAGGTGAAATATAGAAAAAGTACGGAATACGGAAGTGGATTAGAATCTATCACCAGATCTAAACAGAGAAAATTGGTGAAGACAGCTACAATTTATTTAAAGGATAAAAAAATAAAGGAGACTCCCTATAGATTCGATATAATATCTATATCAGGAGATGAAATAGAGCATATTGAGAATGCGATTTGGGGTGAATATTTATGAATTTTAGATGTTTAAAATGTGAAGGAGAAGACTATATAGTGAAAACTACATTTATGGCAGAAAAAACACCGGGATTAAGGCTGGAATTAGGGACATATTATCTGAAAATATGTTCGAACTGCGGGTACACAGAGATGTATTCAGCTAAGGTACTAGATAAAGATGAAGAGCCTAAAACACAGCATTAGACAGTTATTTTTTAAGAATAACTGTATTCTTTGTCCCGAAAAAGCCGATGACAACCTTCATTATATGTGTTATTATTGTTATAAAAGTCTAAGAGATATGGGAAAGTTAAAGAGATTTAATGATATATATTACCTTTGGAATTATGACAGACAGCTAAAAAAAATAATAGAAGAATATAAGTTTAAAAATAAACTTTATATAGGTGAACTTCTCTTTGGTTTGATGGGGAACGAGTTGGATAAATTGATGAAAAAGGAAAAAATAGATGGGATAATCCCGATACCTGTAGGCCATAAGAGACTTATGGAAAGAGGTTTTAATCAGGTGGAGGAACTCCTGAAATTTGGTGGGTATTCCTATATAAAGAGTAGCAGAATAAAAGAAACTAAGCATATGTATGAACTCTTAAATTTAGAGGCTAGGAGAAATAATATAAAAGCAGCCTTTAAAATAGATGGATTAAAAGGGTTAAAAAAAGTTTTAATAATAGATGATATAATAACGACAGGTTCAACTATGAAGGAATTTATAACTGAGATTAAAAATAATAGTGATACTATACAGATAGTAGTATTTACCTTGGCTTTATCTAAAACTGCTAAAAAAATAAATTTAAAGATGAGGTAAATAGAATGAAAATTATATTGGATAATAGAGAGATAACGCTAAGTAATACAGATGATAAGAGTTTTTTTTGGGTATTAGAGAAGGTAACAGATCTTTTAGAAAAAGATGGAAGGATGTTATTTGACGTCTATATCGATGGGAAAGGGATGGATTATTATGAATGCTTTAATAAGGAACAGATAGGAGTAGTGGAATTCATCAGTAAATCTCCGAAGATAATTATATTGGAATCTTTAGGAGGAATGAGGGATTTCATCTCAAAATATTTTGATGCTCTTATAGCCATAGCCGGCAGTTTTAATAGCAATAGAAACACAGATGCTGTAGAGTTCTTATTAGAGGTAGAAAATGGATTGGAATGGGTATATAATGTTTTAGCTTCTATCAAAGAAAATACAGCTATTGATTTCAGATATCCTGAATTTGATATGATGTTCTTAGAGTATAGAACTATCTTAGAAAAGGTGCAGGAGTGCATAGAGAGCGGTGATTATATTGGTGGTTTAACTCTTTTAGAGGTGGAGATGAGCAGCGAGCTGATATTTTTGCAGGAAAATCTAGATACCTATATGAAAGATATTATAGATGAAGAGATAGATGAATATAAGTATAATTAAAAGAGTGGGAAACCACTCTTAGTTTATGTACATAATAAAGGAGTGAAATTATGAAAAAATGGTTGATTATCATGGGAATAACTCTGCTTATGGGGTGCTCAAACAGTGAAATATTAAAGATAAAGGAAGATACTCCAATCCCTGTGGAGACAAAAAAAGGAGACAGCTATGTATTTTTAGATGATTTAGAACATAGATCTACAACTAAGTACCTGACCTATGATGGAGATAAAAAGCAACTGAAAGTACTGATCAAAGTACGAAAAAATGATATAGAAAAAATAAATTTAATATTGGAAGGAAAGAGAAAAGAGATGAAATCTCTAGGATTTCGCGGGGAATATGAATTTTTTTCGGTAGAGATAGAGGAAATGAGTGAGGAAAAGATAAATTATTATTTTGAGGTAATAGATGGTAAATTTAAATATTTTTATGGAGTGAAATCATCGTATTATTCGGAGGATGTGACTGCGTTTACTTATATTATAGAGGATGAACAAAGGAAATTTCCTAGTTGGGCTAAGGGAATGGTTTGGTATTCTATCTATGTGGATAGCTTTCGAGAGGGGGATAAAAGAAATAACCCTATCTATTCAGAATTTGGTCCTGAATATTATTTTAGACCTAGTGGAAGATTGAGTGACGGAACTTTAAGGTCAGAATTGATCTCACCGGAAAAGTGGCAAAAAAAAGGAACCCTTCAAGGATTTGAAGTGACAGAATGGGGAGATGACTGGAATACCCCTCCATATTCAGAAATTGAAGCTAAAAATAGATATTTTTCCTATGCAGTGAAAAATACCAGAAGATATGGTGGAGACTTGCAGGGAGTAATGAACAAACTAGATTATTTGAAAGGGTTGGGAGTTGAGGGAATAAAATTATCTCCTATATATTATTCAAGTTCAAGCCATAAATTAGATACCATAGATTATGGGCATATATCTCCAGATTATGGGATTACAGATAAAAATTCATACAGAGAATTAGAAGCTGATTTAGAGAGTGATATTTGGACTAATTCAGATAAATTTTTTCAGAAGTTAGTGGATAAGGTCCATGAAAAAAATATGAGAGTGGTCTTAGATATTAATTTTTCCTATGTGTCTCCAGAGTTTTTTGCATATAAGGATCTGTTGAAAAATGGAGAAAATTCGAGATATAAAAATTGGTTTATTCTCACGGGAGATCAATTATCAAAGAATATGAAGAATGAAAACAAAAAAATACTTTTAAATCTAGAGGATAGGTCACTCCAAGATTATTTGATTGCAGTAACAATAAAATGGGTGAAAGGATATGAAAATGTGGGGATAGATGGATATTATGTGAAAAATGATCTTACTAATAAGGAGTTTTTGACTAGGTGGAAAAAGTCTCTTTTAGAGATCGACGGTGAATTTATCTTAGCTGGGGAATCTACAGAAGAAAATGAAAATAATCTAGGAAAAGGTGGTTTTGATATTATAGGATCCTATGAATTAGGATCTTGGATGCAGGACTTATTTGAAAACAGCAAGAGTAAAGAAACAATAAAGGATGAGGTGAAAATTTATAGTATTAAAACTCCTAGATGGAATTTTATAGAATCCTATGATACCGATAGATTTTATTCTGGTCTAATAAATCCAAATCGTGAATTTGACAGGTTAAACAGCTATGGCAGAGATGATTATATAAATATCAGACCTGATTTGATCGACAAAGATGCTATAAAAAAATTAAAGTTAGCTACTTTAATCCATTTAACCATAGATGGAAGCCCTGTTATATACTATGGTAATGAAAAAGCAATGTGGGGTGCAGATACTCCTGATAGCAGAAAACCAATGATCTGGGACGATATAAAATTTGAAAATGAAACCAATAGCCTTGAAAAATACAGTAGAAATAGAGATAAAATAGCCAAGATATTTAAAACAGATCTGATAAAGGATGAGATTTCTTATGGTGTAGTGGCAGATGAAACTTTAGAAGATTGGTATAAACAAATTTCTGAATTTAGAAACTTTGATGTAGAGTTGATAAAAAATGGTGATCTTGAGATACTTGATTTGGATAGAGACAAATATCTAGAAGATGGAAGGATGGAAAAAGTAGCAGAAACGGACCTGCTTTCATATAAGAGGGAATATAAGGGCAGAAGTGCAATTATAGTGATAAATAGATCTAATCTAAAGAAAACGGTGGAACTGCCGGTACAGGGAAAAAAAGGTTATACGGATTATTATTCTGGGAAAAGATATAATATACTAAGAGATAAAGTCAGAGTTGAATTAGAAGGTTATGGATATCTGATTTTATATAGAAGGGTGGATTTTGATTAATAACTTAATCATCTGTGATTAAAATGTGTACTATTTAGTATTTGAAATAAGGGGTTTTATATGCTAGAATTTTAAAAGAAAACAAATTTATCTTCCCTGGATTTTCTCTCCACGAAAAAAATCTAGGTAGGAGTAAAATAATAATAGGAGGCATAAGATGAGAAAAACGATAATTGCAGGAAACTGGAAGATGAACAAAACACATAAAGAAGCAACTAAAACATTAAAAGAGTTAGCTGAATTGGTAATAGATAGAGAAAACTTAGGTGGAGTAGAAGTAATAATAGGAGCTCCATTTACAGCACTTGAATCAGCAGTAAGAGCTACTGAAAATACACCGATTGCCATTGCAGCAGAGAATATGAATGCAAATGAATCTGGAGCATTTACAGGGGAAATATCTGCAACTATGTTAAAGGAATTAGGAGTAGAATATGTAATCCTAGGACATTCTGAAAGAAGAGCAATGTATGGTGAAACTGATGCAATTGTAAATGCAAAAGTATTAGCTGCATTAAAAGCAGGATTAAAGCCAATCTTATGTATCGGGGAACAATTAGAAGATAGAGAATCTGGAAAGACAACTGAAGTTAACGGAACTCAATTAAAAGATGGATTAGTTGGAGTATCAACTGAAGATATGAAAAATATAATCGTAGCATATGAACCAGTATGGGCTATCGGAACTGGAGTGACAGCAACTCCTGAGATGGCAGAAAAAACTCATGCATTCATAAGAACTGTATTAGTAGAATTATATGGAAATGACGTAGCTGAAGAAGTTACTATTCAATATGGTGGATCTATGAAGCCAGGAAATGCAAAAGAATTATTAGCACAAAAAAATATAGATGGTGGATTAGTTGGAGGAGCTGCACTGGATGCAGAAGTATTCTATGGTATAATCGCAGCAGGAAAATAAGATTAACTTAAGATAGAAAAGATTAGTTTGGACACAGAGAAACACGGAAATTTTGAGTTACGCAGAGAGAAATGTATTCTCAGTGAGTCTCATTTTTACTCAGTGAATCTCTGTGTCATTTTTATTATAATTATTAATTTTAGGAGATGATTAGATATGAAAAAGAAACCAGTTATGCTAATGATACTTGACGGTTGGGGAATAAATGATCATGGGGAAGAAAAAAATGCAATTTCAGCTGTTCAGCCAGAAGCTATATGCAAATTGATAGAAGACTATCCTAATTCTAGGATTAAGGCTGCAGGGGAAGCGGTGGGGCTTCCAGACGGTCAAATGGGTAATTCAGAAGTTGGACATCTTAATTTAGGAGCAGGAAGGGTAATATACCAACCACTGGTTAGGATAACAAAAGAGATCAAAGACGGAGACTTCTTTGAAATAGAAACATTGAAGAAGGCATTTAACCATGCAAAGAAAAATAACAGTGCAATACATTTAGGAGGACTAGTATCTGATGGTGGAGTTCATTCTCATATAACTCATATTTATGGGCTGCTTGAGATGGCTAGAAAAGTAGGAGTAGAAAAAGTCTATCTCCATGCATTCCTTGACGGAAGAGATACTCCTCCTCAATCAGCAGAAAAATACATAACAGAATTAGAAGCTAAAATGTCTGAGTTAGGTGTAGGTAAAATAGCTACTATTACTGGAAGATATTATGCAATGGACAGGGATAATAATTACGATAGAACTAAGTTAGCTTACGATGCTATGGCTAATGGAATTGGAAATACTGCAAAAGATGGGATTACAGCTATTAAAGACTCATATGCAAATAAAGTAAATGATGAATTTGTAATGCCGACACTTATAGAAGGTGTGGATGGTAAGTTAAAAGATGGAGATGTATTTATTAACTTCAACTTCAGACCGGATAGAGCCAGGCAGATCACAAGAGCCATAAATGATAAGGAATTCAAAGGGTTTGAGAGGGAATATAAAGAGATAGAAGTACTATGTATGAGACAATATGATTCCACTATAGAGGCAGATATTATATATAAAGATGATAAGATAGTAAATACATTGGGAGAGGTATTGGCTAAAAATAACCTTAATCAATTGAGAACAGCAGAAACTGAAAAATATGCTCATGTTACTTTCTTCTTTAATGGAGGAGAGGAAGCAGCCTTTGATGGTGAAGATAGAAAATTAGTAGCTTCTCCTAAGGTAGCTACCTATGATTTACAACCTGAGATGAGTGCATATGAAGTGACCGATGGAGTATTAGAAGCGTTAGAAGAGGATAAATATGATGTAGTCATATTAAATTTTGCTAACGCTGATATGGTGGGACATACAGGAAACTTTGAGGCAGCTAAAAAGGCTATAGCAGTAGTGGATAAATGTGTAGCTAAAATTGCAGATAAGATGTTAGAGTTAGATGGTGTACTTATGATTACAGCAGATCATGGGAATGTAGATCTGATGGAAGATCCAAAGACCCATGTACCATTTACTGCTCATACAACCAATGATGTACCATTTATTTTGGTATCTAATAGATATAAGGATGCGAAAGTAAAAGACGGGAAATTAGCAGATTTCGCTCCTACAATATTGAATGTGTTAGGAATAGAAGTACCAAAAGAAATGAGTGGAGAAATATTGATTAAGACTTAGTTGACAACTGAGAGTTAAAAAAGGAGTTAATATTTTATTAGCTCCTTTTTCATATCCTTCCCTCTTGCAAAGTTAGTCATAGATTGACGTTTTATAATTAATATGATATAACGTCTTGGTAATGTTGTCTTTATGACAATATTTCAATAAAGATACTATATTTTAATAAAAAGAGGTGAAAATTATGAAAAGATTATTTAAGTTTTCTTTTGTTGGGGCTATAGTAGCATTTACTGCTATGTCCCTTTTGGGTCTTATTCTTGTGATAGGAGCACTAAAAAGTCTTCTTAATGTTGAAAAAATGGTAGAATCCTATGACCCTTCTGTGCCCACTACAATTTATGATTCCAATGAAAAAGTGATAGATCTTATCTCCAAAGAGATGAGGGAGATGGTAACCATGGATGAAATACCCGATTATGTAAAAAATGCCTTTGTGGCTATAGAAGATAAAAGGTTTTACAAACATCCGGGACTGGATCCTATAAGGTTGGGAAAAGCTATTCTAGTAAACCTGTCTCAGGGAAGAATTGCTCAAGGTGGGAGTACTATTACCCAGCAGTTGGCCAAAAATGCATTTCTAAGCAATGAAAAAAAGCTTATGAGAAAGGTAAAGGAAGTTCTTATAGCTTTAGAAATTGAAAAAAAATTCAGTAAAGATGAGATCTTAGAAAAATATATCAATGAAATATATTTTGGTTCCGGATTTTATGGAATCCAAACAGCATCGAAGTCCATCTTTGAAAAGCAAGCATCCGAACTAAACCTTCCTGAAGCAGCATTGCTGGCAGGAATTCCAAACAGACCATCCTACTATAATCCAAGGAGACATTTGGAGAATGCAGTGAAGAGATCCCGTCTGGTGCTAAAGCAGATGAAAAACAGGATCTCCATAGATCAGAAAGAATATGAGCAGGCTCTAAAACATAAGTTTATCGCAGAGAAGGAGGTTACTAAAAACTTTAAAGAAGATGACTTTATCTCTGTGATAAAGGAGAAGAGCAACAGAGATTATATTAAATCTCCGGAATTTATCGATATCATAGAAAAAAAGCTCTTTGAGTTATTTGATGAAAATATAGTATATGAAGGAGGTCTTCAGGTATATACATCTCTTGATCTTGAGATGCAGAAAATCGCACTGGAAACCTTTAATGAATATCAGCCTTTCAAGAATAATCCTAAGCTTCAAGGGGCTCTCATAACCATAGATTCCAGCAATGGTTATGTAAAGAGTATAGTAGGAGGTAAAAACTTTAAGGACGGAAACTTTAACAGAGCCATAAGGGCGAAAAGACAACCAGGGTCTGCCTTTAAACCTTTTGTCTACTATACTGCCCTTGAAAAGGGGATACCTATGAATGCAGTGAGGGAAGACTCGGAGGTTAAGTTTGGGAAATGGGAACCCCAAAATTATGATAAAATTTTTGTAGGAGATGTAACACTTTTGGAGGCAATGGAGAAGTCTATAAATATAATTGCTATAAAGCTACTTAAAGAAATAGGAATTAAAGAAGTAATTGGAACTGTTGAAAAAACTGGAGCACATATGGATATTCCAAAGGATCTTACAGTTGCTCTGGGCACAATGACTACATCGCCCTATGAGTTGGCCACTGCCTACATACCTTTTCCCAACGGAGGATATAAATCCCATATTCATCACCAAAATTTTGAATAGAGAGGGACATATAATCTACGAACCCTCTGTGAAGATGGAGAAAAACTTTAAGAGTACCGACGTATCTCTAATTGTACACATGATGAAGGGGGTGGTTGCAAATGGTTCGGAGAAAACTGCTAAAGTGAAGGATAGGAAAGGGAATCCTATAGAACAAGGGGGAAAAACGGGGACTACAAACGATTTCAAGTCAGCCTGGTATGCAGGTATTACACCTGAGCATGTGACCACTCTCTATATAGGTTATGATGATAATTCACCTATGCCGGCCGGATCTACTGGTGGTTCTCTGGCTGCTCCCCTCTGGAGAAAATACTATCAGAAGATGATAGATAAGGATGTTTATAAGCCCGGGAAATTTAAGTTTATGGAGGATCATATAAGGAAGGGAGAACTTGTTCTAGTGGATATAGATTCTAGGACAGGTTTTGCAGGGGAACCCACCATTGGATCAAGAAGAACCGGACTCTTTAAGAGAGGAAATGAACCGAAAGAAGAGGATAGAGGACATTTACTGAGACTAAAAAAATTCTTTAGGGAAGATACCGAGATCCTAGATGAAGAAATAGAAGATGCCGATGCAGAGCTCCTAGCTGAGGATATTGAGGATGCAGATATAGAGATTCTAGATGAAGAGATCCTAGAAGAAGAGAATAAAAAATAGATACAGAGGATCATCCTTAAGAAAAAGACCTAGATTTTTTAAAAATCTAGGTCTTTTTCTTATCCTTCTGCCCAGAGGGCGGAGGAGGATAAGAAGAATTAATTAGTAGCAACGGCTACAGTTGAAGGTTGTTTTTTTAAATATAACCAATAGTAAGCAACAGGTACAAAAATTCCGCCAGAAAGTATATTTCCAATAGTTACAGGAATATAGTTATTCATAACCATATCTGAAATAGCTATAGTTGAAGGCGAAATCATCCATCCAGCAGTAATAACAAACATATTAGCAACTACATGTTGAAATCCTGAAAGAGCAAACATCATTATAGGAAACCAACAAAGCCATAGTTTTCCAGTAGCATCCGTAGCAGCAAAAGTCACCCAAACAGCTAAAGCTACAATAAGGTTACATAAAAATCCACTGGCAACAGCTTCAGAAAATCCTAAATGAACTTTCTCTTCTGCAATAGCTACAACCTTATTGGCCATAGGAACACTTTTAAATACTCCACCAACAATAGCAACCCATGCAATGAAAACACTTCCTACAAAGTTACCAATCCAAACCATAAGCCAGTTTCTCATAACATCCTTAAAAGATGAATCTCCAGTAATAAAAGCAAGGAAAGCTAGGTTATTACCTGTAAATAATGATCCACCTACAAATAAAACTAACATAATTCCAACTGGAAATACAGCAGCTCCAAGAAGTTTAGAAAGCCCAGGGTCTACATTAGTTCCAAGAGTTTGAGTAACAGTAATGTAAGCAATAAAAGCTAAACCAATAAAAATCCCAGCCATAATTCCCAGTGGGGCTGTTGCAAGTTTTGTGTAAACTCTAAAAATTAATGTAAAACTTTTATAAAAAGAGGAGTAATAATTCTTTAATTATTGCTTCTCGTTTTTAATATATTAGAACTTTATCTTTTGTATGTCAATAGCAGAGCCTAAAATTAGCCTCTTTTAAAAGGTATATCTTAGATTATCACTTAGTTTAATCTTTCTTCAAAAAATATTTGTAATTGAGAGTAGATTACACCCCAATCTCTTCGGCGCCCAGTCCAT
>NZ_JBAHZY010000139.1:0-13473 GCF_037132775.1 Psychrilyobacter sp. | reverse complement strand
ATCTAAAACATTTTCAATATTATATTTATCCATAATTTCAGCAATTAATGGATCTACCTCTCTTCTTCTTTTCTTAACCATAAAAACCTCCTCAGTTTAATAGATTATACTCTATCAACTAAGAAGGTTAAAATTAATTTATACTAAATTTGGGATACGCCCTTTATAATGCTATAAACATAATGTTTAATCTATAATTAAAAGAGTGCGATTCAAGTAGAAAATATGGGTCTGCCTCCTAATAGTATTTTAGTTTCTTTTATATACTCAAGGAATCTTTTTAAACCTTTTGAAATTTAGTATTTCTAGCATTTCTATGAAACATTAGGTATACTAGTAATAAGTTTAAATAATGATAGGAGGATAAAGATGCATATTAAAAGCTTAACAATTAAAAATTGGAAATCTATAGATGAAACTCATATAGAGTTTGAAAACTTTTTATTATTTATAGGGCAGAGTAATCATGGTAAATCAAATATTTTATCTGCTATACTCCTATTCTTTGACAAGATTACATTTAAAAATAAACATAGTTATCATTTGAATATTCCTACAGAGCTTATTATTACCTTTGATAGCTTGAGGTTACAGGAGCTAAATGTTTTTAAAAACATTAAAAATACGGAAGATGAAATTGTCATAAAAAAAATTATGTCAGCAGAGAAGAAAGAATATTTTTATAAAAAAAACAATAAATTTCACCCTTTATCAGAACATTTAGAATATTATATAAGAGAAAATATAGAGATCATATTTATCCCCTCATTTTCGGCTTCCTCCACTAAGGTTATCCTAGATATATATGAAAAAATAATATTGGTTTTGAGTAATAATAATAAACTTGTTTATGTAGAAAAATTAATAGATAAGTTAGATTTAGAGATACAGTATCTAGAAGAAAAATATGCCAGTAGAGGACTTCAGAGAGAAGTCATGTTCAGGATAATGAGGAGAATAGCCAGCGTGACTAAGAGTACCCGATATAATTTATTGGGAAATGCAATTATTATGTATGAAGAACCAGAATTGTATCTTCATCCACAAGCTGAAAGAGAGTTACATTCTGTTATGACAAATATTGCCAGATATGGTGGACAAATATATGTAACTACTCATTCTAGTTCATTTATAGAATTAAATAATTATAAATCTATATGTTTAGTCAGAAGAAATGAGGATGGAACCCACGTTGTTCAGTATAAGGGAGACCTATTTAAAGGAGATGAGATAAAAAATTTCAATATGAATTATTGGATGAATCCTGACAGGGGGGAACTTTTTTTTGCCAAGAAAGTGATCTTAGTGGAGGGACAGACAGATAAAATTATTATACCGTTTTTAGCAAAAAAATTAGGAGTGTATAAATATGAATACTCCATTGTTGAATGTGGCAGTAAGAGTAGTATTCCGCAATTTATAAGGTTATTGAATCAATATAAAATACCGTATGTAGCTGTATATGACAAAGATGAGCATCTGTGGAGAGATGATGAGAGTAAGATAAAAAGCAGGCGTGATAATAAACATCTGAAACAATTGATCCATCAAAATATAGGAGAAATTGTGGAGTTCACAAATGATATAGAGGAGGAACTCGAAGGAAAGGATAGGATTAAAAAAAATTATAAACATAAACCATTTATTGCTATAAAAAAAATTTCTCGTGAGCATTATATAGTTCCCGATGGATTAAAAAATAAAATTTTAAAGATATACAAATAGGAGGGGAAATCCCTCCTATTTATAATACCAATCTATATCATTACCCCATTTAGGTCTGCTAGGAGCTGTTTTTTGATCTCTAGCCTGACGATCTTGAAGGTTTGCCCTGAATTCACCATTTTTAGGTGCGTAGATCCATCCCCCATTGGAGGAATAAAAATTATTGTCCAGACCTAAATTCTCTAATTTATTACAAATTTTAATGTTGTTGTTTATACCTATCTTGATAGATACACTATCTACTTCCTTTATATATGCAGGAGTTGCTGGGAATTTAAAATTCTTTAAAAGATTAAATCCACTATTACTGTTATCGACCAAAATAGAGAAGAATTTTTTCTCTTCATCATAGCCCTTTATCTCTTCTGCAGTAGGATATTTCTCGTAAGTGTTATAGAACTCATCTATAGATCTCCTAACAAGAATAATATTTTTATTTGTACGGGGTAAGGATGAGAGACTATAGCTATTTTTTATTTTGAAAAATGTAAAAAACGAAAGAATCCCAATAAATAAAACTAGAATGATAATATCTGGCTTAATTACAAATTTTTTCATCAATAACTCCCGTCTCCTTTAAATAATCCAATGCCATAAGGTATCCATAAGAACCAAATCCAGATATTTGACCTACGCAAGCAGAAGCTGTAACAGATCGATGTCTGAATTCTTCTCTAGAATGGATATTGCTTAGGTGGACTTCTATCGTTGGAATTGACACCGATTTAATTGCATCTAGGATAGCAATACTATAGTGAGTATATGCTGCTGGATTTATTATAAGGCCATCATATTTAGCATATGCACTTTGAATTTTGTTGACTATTTCTCCTTCAATATTATTTTGAAAACATTCTACCTGTATATTTAATTTTTTAGATTTTTCTTCTATCATCTCTACTAATTTAGGATATGATAGGTCTCCATATATGTTTTTCTCTCTAATTCCTAACATATTTATATTGGGTCCATTTATAACTAAAATTTTCATAAAAACCTCCTCTTGTTTTCTATATAATACTATAAAAACAAGAGGTTTTCAACTTAATCAAAATTTAATCGCATTTTGAATATCCACAAGCTCTACAAGAATAGCATCCCCCAGAGATCTCTAATTTTTCTCCACAATCAGGACAAATTGCACTATGAGTACATATTTCGTCGATATCCTCATTAAGTTTTTCTTCCTTCTGCTTTATGAGAACCTGGGCTACTTCATAATCTTTTAAGCCCATCTCAGATTCAAATTCCTTTAATATATTCAAAATTGCAAGTGGGCAGGTGTCGCCTTTGGATAATTTTTTTCCTACAGCATTTCCTCTAGCAAAAGCAGGACAACCGTTGATACCTTCTATAGCTTTTTCTAGCATAAATAAGTTGCCTCCTAGTCTCAACATCCCAGACATAAATATAACTACCGCTTGTATGTTTTTTTCACATCCTCCAGAACCGCTTCTTATTACATATAGATCTTGAATCTTATTTTCACTTGGAGAATACCCAATCATCACCTTTAATTTACCACAGCCAATACGTAAATTTTTAGGGTAATATATCGTATCTTCGGCTATACTTTTCAATTTTCCTCTGGGTAGTTCTAAAGTTTCTTCTTTCTCTTCATTTTCTAACGTCAAAATACCTTCACGGGCACATCCAGATCGATATACAGTAACTCCTTTTAGTCCTAATTCCCAAGCTTTTAGATAGATATTTTCAACCTCTTCTATGGTAGTTTTATTAATTAGATTAACAGTAGAAGAAATACTAGCATCTATTCTATTTTGCCAAGTAGCCTGCATCTCCAACCTTCCAATGGAATCTAAATTTTGGGCAGTTATAAAATAATCTGGTAGATCTTCAATACTCTCTAGATCATGTTCTTCCATATATTGTTTGGCAATTGGAGCAAAGACTTCATAAGATACATCTTCTCCATGTAAACTTTCTGTCTTTCTTGTATATGAAAAAGCAAAATTTGGTTCGATTCCAGTGCTTGTTTGTAACATAGTTCCTATAGATCCTGTAGGAGCAATAGTTAGTAACTGAGAATTTCTTAAACCATATTTTTTAATTAATTCTATAACTTCATCATCAGAGTTTTCAATTAAAAATGGCGATTTTAAAATTGTCTCTAAATCAAAATTAGGATAAGCACCATCTTCTTTTGCCAAAAGAGCACTCTCTTTGAGAGCTTCAATAATAATAGTTTTACCTAAAGTGTCGCAAAATTCTATAGATTCAGGAGAGCCATATTTGATGCCTAATTGGATAAGGAGGTCACCTATCCCTAGAATACCTAATCCTACCTGTCTCCATTCAGCCACTGATTTTCTCTGCTCCTTTAACGGGTGTAGAGGTAAGCCCTCATCTAAAACTTCATTAAGTGCTCTCATTCCTATCCTTACAGCTTTTTTTAATTTTTTTAAATCAAATTCATCTTTTTTTTCATTAAAAAAACTAGGAAGGATTAATGAACCCAATAAACAGCTACCTCCTGCAGGAAGAGGTTCCTCTGCACAGGGATTTGTTCCTGCAAATTCAAAATTTTCGTCTTCACTGAGAAGGTTCCAGTTAGATATTCTATCCCAAAACAACATACCTGGTTCAGCATAATTCCAGTTTTGATGTGCTAATTCTTTGAATAATTTTCTAGCTTTAACTTCCTTTTGCATAACTTCATCTGTATCTAAAACTTCAAATTTTAATGTAAATAATTCATCTTTCTTTACTTTCTCCATAAATTCATCAGTCATTCGGACAGAGATATTAGCTTTCTGAACTTTTGAAAGATCTCCCTTTACACCTATAAAATCTTGAATATCTGGGTGATCTATCGAAAGAGAAAGCATCAATGCACCTCTCCTACCATTTTGTCCTATGATCTCTGTAGTAAGGTTATATAGATCCATAAAAGATACCGATCCTGTAGTTTGCATAGCTGAATTATTAACCACAGTTCCTCTAGGTCTCAAATTAGATATATCGATACCACATCCACCACCATAGGAAAAAGTCCGAGCCAATTTTTTAGCTGTTTCAAATATTGATTCTAAGTTATCTTCAGGAGGAGTTAATACATAACAGTTTGAATAAGTTATCTTCCTTCCTAACTTATGCAACCCTCTATTGGCTAATATTCTACCTGCAAATATGAATTCCTTATTAACTATAGCTTCCTTTAAGAGAAGGTTCCCGTTAGAAATTCTTTCCAACCACTCCTTAAAAGTCTCATCACTATATTTATATTTTTTTCTCCAAATATCCTGTCCTAAAATGTTTTCTTCTCCTAGCCACTTCACCTCATTCAAAATAACTTCACCCCATCATATAGTTTTTTTTTGATATATTTCACTAAATATTGTGTTTTACATTATATAATATACCACCGATCTATAAAATTTCATAATATTTTTTTAAAAAAATATTAATATTAGGTTAGATTTTATTATTTTATTTATTGCTGATAAAATAATAAATAGATAAAAAAGTTGAAATCATCTATTAAATATGGTATAAATTGATAGAAGCATTGAAAGCCCTTGTTTTATAAGGGATAAAAAATGGGAGGTATTAAAATGACTAAAAAAGAATTCGTAGCATTATTTGCAGAGAGAGGAAATTTTGAATCTAAAGCAGAGGCTGAAAGAAAATTAGATACATTCATGACAACAGTTGAGGAAGTATTATTAAACGGCGATGAAGTTAACTTTATCGGGTGGGGAAAATTTGAAGTAGTTGCAAGAGCAGAAAGAAAAGGAAGAAACCCTAAAACTGGTGAAGAGATCACTATTCCTGCAAAAAAAGCTGTTAAATTTAAAGCTGGAAAAAAATTAAACGACAAGATGAACTAAAAAATTAAAAAGGAGATTCTATCTCTTTTTTTTTGTTCACTTTTATAAATTATCCTAAGTAATTTTTATTTTTATAATTTCTTAATTTCTTCCTAGTTTATTGTATAAAACTTCCTGTTGTTTAGATGTGAAATCAAAATATATCATAGTATTTTCTACATTTCTGTGACCTAAAATGTACTGAACTTCCTTTATATCAAGCCCACAATCAGCTAAATGAACTCCTGCTGTATGTTTTAGAGTATGAAAGTGTTGTTTTTCTTTTGGGATATCGGCTAAACCAAAATATTTTTTACATAATCTCGTAAGGTGCTGACGACTCAAAGGCGTAGATTTTCTGCTTAAAAAAATGTAATTTGAATTGTTTTCTTGACCGATATATTCACTCAATAATCTACTTGTACCTCTGGTTAAACGAATGGTATTATTTCTACTACCCTTCAATCTCCTACAAAATAATTCCTTACTATTTTGATGGAAATCTTCCTTTTTTAAGTTAGAAATTTCACTTGCTCTCAATCCACATTCGTAAGCAATGAGAAAAATTAACTTATCTCTTTTAAAAAATTTAAATTTTTGTTTCTTTTTATCCATAGAAAATAGTTTTTTAGCCTCTTCAAAAGTTAACATCAATCTATCAAATTCTGCATTCGTCAGATATTTAATTTCCCTGTTTACAGTTCTTTTTTTCTTCCCTTTTTTTAGCTGTTTTTCAAGTTCCTTTATCTTATCTTCTAATAAGATACTGATAACCACATCATATTTATTTTCTTCTAGTTTTTTTCTCAAAGCATCCAATTGATTTATATCCATAAATTTCTCCTATAAGTTTTATATTTTATTTTTTAACTTAAAATTCTCATCTACAATATAATACCCTAAAATCAATAATATTGCAATGAATGTTCCAAAATATTTATTTTGGAACATTCGAAATAAATCATTGAAAACAAAGGAATAAAAGCTGCACCTTATTTATTGAAATACGAATGTTCCATTATAAAAACAAAATTATAATTGTTTTTTATGAATTTCTTTATGTTTTTAACTAAGCCATAAAATTATTGAACTTTCAAATATTGATCATTCAATATTTAAATTAATCGGACTATATTTAAAAAAGGTCTAAAATTACCAAAGCTCTTATTTTGATTTTAAGAGCTTTGTCTGTATGAAAGCACAACTTTCGTTCCACAACACCCTTAAATCTAATATTTAATAAAAACCACTGATTTTATTGATGTTAAAGTCACCTTGTCGCTCTTATCCTACGGACCTTCTCTTCTTGACTAGGGAAAAATCTCCGCAAATAAAAAAAGACCCTATAATTTTAATTATAGGGTCAAATGTATAAAAATTATTTTTTCCAAGTATCTGGAGATTTATTCCACTGACTGGCTTCCTCTGCATCTTCAGAAGACAGGTAATTTTCTTCAACTGCTAATTCTATCAAATCAGGAAATCGAGAAAGAGTTTTCCATTTACAATTAGCTTCTTCAAATCTATCATATGCCTGTTTAAATTCATATGAGAATATTGCCATAACTTCTACCTCTTTAGCTCCTTCTCTCCTTGCTGCCTCAAGTGCGGATATACAACTTCCACCAGTAGAGATAAGGTCTTCAATTACTATTACCTTTTTACCCTCTACATCTGCTCCCTCTATTTGTTTTCCTGCTCCATGAGCTTTGGGTTTAGATCTGATATAAGCCATTGGCTTATTCATTTTTTCAGCGATAAATGCAGCCCATGGGATTCCTGCTGTAGCAGTTCCTGCTACGATATCAAAATCTTTATATTTTAATGCTTCTATAAAAGCATCTACTATATCTGTTCTTTCCTTTGGAAAACCAATAACTTTTCTATTGTCACAATATATAGGGGATTTTATTCCTGACACAAATGTAAATGGTTCTGCTACGTTTAATCTTACTGCTTCTACTTTTAATAATGCTCTAGCTACTCTTTTAGCTTTACTCATATTCAATCTCACTTCCTGTATTTTGGATTATTTGGTTTTTATTATATACTATTTTTCCATTTACTATTGTAGTCTCAATCTTACCGTAGCCTGTATACCCATCAAATGGAGTCCATCCACATTTTGACAGTGTAGTTTTATTCTCTAAGATAAACTTTTCCTTTAGATCAACTATGACAAGATCTCCATAGTACCCCTTTTTGATCTCTCCCCTGTCTTTTATACCAAATATTTTACTGGGATTTTTAGACATCAACTCTATCAGTTTAGATAAAGTGATTTTTCCTTCTGATACCGCATTTAGCATCAACGGTAATGAGTTTTCTACCCCTGGAATTCCAAACGTTACCTTCTCTAATTTTTCTGAGAGTAGATGAGGTGCATGATCAGTACCTATGGTATCAATAGTTCCATCATTTATAGCTTTCCATAAAGCTTCTACATCATCAGTTGTTTTCAACTCTGGTTTCATTCTAAGTAACATCTCATTCTTTCCTTTCACATCGTTTTCAATGAGAAAAAGATGATGGGGCGTTACTTCAGTATAGATTTTTTTAAGAGCCTTTTCTCTATTTTTTCTAATAATATCTAGTTCTTTTTTATTTGAAATATGACAAAGGTATAGAGTTTTTCCATATTTTTCATTATAGGTAATAGCCTTTTCTACCATTTCACCTTCAGCATGAACTGAGACTATCTTTGATTTTAAAAATATATTCTTCAAAACTTCATCTTTTTCTACTAACATCTTTCCTGTAGATATATTCATAAAGACTTTAGTAGAAGCCACCCCTTTACTAGGGATAATCTCGCTATTGTCTGTACTGGTTCCTCCAAAATAAAATCCATAATTTACAAGCGACTTAATTGAAGCCAGTTCTTTTTTATTTTGAAGAGCCTGGAGATTTATAGTTGTAGGCACTGTGTTTGGCATATCTATAAAAGTTGTTATCCCGCCTTTGGCACAGGCTCTAGATCCTGTATATAAATCCTCTTTATGAGTTAGACCGGGATCTCTCATATGTACATGAGGGTCTATAACTCCTGGAATAAGATATTTTTCCCCTTTTAAATCTATAATTTCTAATTTTTTTATATTCTCATCTGAGGATAAAAATATCTCCTTAATTATATTTAAACTATTGATATCAGGGTTTATCTCCGCTATCTTACCATCTTTTATATAGATATCTTTTATCTCATATTCATTGCCTACAGTGTTTATTCTGGCATTTTTTATTAACAAATTTAATTCCTCCTCATCTTCGATAGATAACAACTACTAATTATTCAATCCTTCCTGGATTTCATCTAGTATTAATTTAGCTGCATGAATTGGATTTTCTGATTTAGTTATAGGCCTTCCTACTACTAAGAAATCAGCTCCATTTTTAATAGCCATCCTAGGAGTCATAATTCTTTTTTGATCATTGGAAGCTGCCCATAATGGTCTCACTCCTGGACAAATTGTGTAGAAATTTTCTCCACAAAGTTCCTTTATTTTTTTGGCTTCTAACGGAGAACACACTACTCCATGTAATCCTGATTCCTTAGTTTCTATAGCCCAGTGATTAGCCAATTCACCGATATTTAAATTACTCTTAAAATGTGTAGCTACCTCTTCCTCTGTAAATGATGTCAGTATAGTCACTGCTATTGCTATTGAGTCAGAATTACTTTCTTTCAGCATATTTGCAGCGGACCTCATCATAGTAGGTCCTCCACCCGCATGGACATTAAACATAAAGACCTCTTGTTTATTTGCAAACATCGATGCCATAGTTGTTGTGTTTGGAATATCATGAAATTTTAGATCTAAAAATACTTTTTTATCTAAACTGTGAAGATAATCGACTGCTTTCCCATGAGTGTTTAAAAATAATTCTAATCCTACCTTATATGTAGATACGGCATCTCCAATCTCATTTACGATATCCTTTACCTCGTCTAATGTCTTATAATCTAGCGCTACTATCAATCTGTCCTTAATTTTTAATTCCATAGTTCCCTCCTAATCTATCTCTATAAGCTGCGCCTTCATCAGGATGGGCTGCTCCTACAATCTCACTAATATTATCTATATTATTTTCTATACAATATTTTTCTAATCCTTTTTTTATCTCTATTGGTAATATTGGGTTACCAAACATTCCTGTTCCTAAAGATATAGCACTAGCTCCTGCCATGATGAACTCTATTGCATCCTCTGTAGAAGATATTCCTCCCATTCCAAGAACTGGTATAGATACTGCTTGGGATACTTGGTATATCATTCTCAGTGCAACTGGTTTTATAGCGGGACCGGATAACCCACCCATTATATTTCCTAAAATTGGTTTTCTTTTTCTTATGTCTATTGCCATTCCTAATAGAGTATTGATAAGAGCTACACCATCTGCTCCCTCCTCCTCTACTATCTTTGCGATCTCTACTATATTCGTAACATTTGGTGATAACTTTACAATCATAGGTTTAGTTAAAACTTTTCTTACCTCTCGAGTTACTAATCTTGCCATCTCTGGATTAGCTCCAAATGCCATTCCGCCATCCTTAACATTTGGACAAGATATATTTAGTTCTACCATCTCTATCTCTTCTATTTTTTCAACTTCTTTAGCAATTTCTATATATTCTTCCAATATCTTCCCGTTTATATTTGCTACCAGAGGGATATTAAGTTCTCTTTTTATAGATGGTATTATCTTTTTGAATTCTTCAATACCTGGATTTTCTAATCCAACTGAATTTAACATTCCAGACGGTGTTTCGGCAATTCTAGTGCCAGGATTGCCATTTCTAGGTTCCATAGTAATTCCTTTTAACACAACAGCTCCTAATTCATTGGGATTAAAATAATCTTTATATTCCAATCCATACCCAAAGCACCCAGATGCTGTCATTATAGGATTATTTAATTTTTCCCCTAAAAAACTTATGTTTAATCTATTACTCATTATTTACATCCTCCATTTGGATCTACCACATCTACATCTACTATATCTGTACTTTCAAATACTGGACCATCATAACAAACTTTTTTCATTCCTTTTTTAGTCAATACAGAGCATCCTACACAGGCCTTTATCCCACAGGCCATCCTTTCTTCTAAAGATATTTGACATCTTATATTATTTTCCTGCGCTACCTTAGCTACTGCCGCCATCATGGGATGAGGACCACAAGTATAAATTATATCTATATTTTTGTCTTGATCTTTTAGTATTTCCTTTAAGATATCCACAGTATTCCCTTTTATCCCCACACTACCATCATCGGTAGCTACCTTTAGTTTGATATTTTTAAAATTAAAGTTTTCTATTATTTTTACAGCTCCAGCATTTCTTCCTCCACCTATAAAAGTGACCTTGTTATTATCTTTTAAATTTTTAATGAGGTATTTGATAGGAGCCATTCCCATTCCCCCTCCGATTACCACGATATTTTTCCCATAAATATCTATATCGTAGCCATTTCCTAAAGGTCCTTGAATATTTATAGTATCTCCTATGGATAGCCGAGTAAATTCTTTAGTTCCTTTTCCCAAAGCTTCATAGTAAAATTCCAAAATATTTCCATCTACACTGTATAAACTTATGGGTCTTCTTAAAATTTTTGAGTTATCTTTGCATTGGAGCATAAAAAACTGACCTGGTTTAGAATGCTCGGGTATTTTGTTTCCTTCTACCCTCATTAAATAATAATTATCTGCTATTTGTGTGTTTTCTACGACCTTGACATCTTCTAAAAACATATACTCCCCCTAGATTATCCTCATATTAATTTTAAAAAAAAAGGAATAAAAACTAAAATATTAGTTTTTATTCCCACTATTATAAATATAAAAATTAAAAATTGAATTGACTGCTCCAAATATAATATAGGGAACATCAGTTAAAAAAACAAGAAATTTATCTATAAAATTTATAAAATTATTGCTTGTCTTTAAAAATTTCATCTTAACCTCCCTTTTTTTTATCTTTTAAAGATATTATCACACTAATAAAAGACTGTCAAGGATTTTTCTTTGTTTTTATTTTTCATTTCTTATTTTCACATCTAAGATAAGTAATAATTCTTCTGTTATTGGAAATCTGTCTTCTGACCTCTTTGAAAATATAAGCAGGTCTTTAAATTTAATTTCAAAGGCTCCTACAGAAGAAGGAATGAGATTGAATGAACTTATGTCATTTTTATATAATCTCACAAATGTTTCCATAAGAGCAAATGCTCTTTTCTCATATCCGCACGATACACAAAATTCTATAGATAAAACTGGTTTCATGTTTTCTCCTCCTCATTATTTTTATTTATTTTTCCAGTGTCCATGTAGGTTACAATAAGCTCTAGCTTGGACTTTTTTTCCATAACACGCTTTAAAAGTAACTGTTGGAAGGTCTCCTGGCTTTAAAAATTGAGTAGATACACATCCATCTACTATTAATTCGATCCATTCGATATAATGATCTTCTGTCATCGGATGAAGAATCGATCCTACACGAACCTCATAACCATCGCTTAATTTAGTCACTTTAGGAAGATGTTTTTCTACAGCGGCATCCCTTGTATTTTCTACTTGTAAAACCATCTCTTTTCCACAGCAGCTTAGAGCCCCAGCTCCTTCATGCATAATCTCTACAATATTATCGCATACCTCACATTTATAAACGTCTAATTTTTTAGTCATTTTCCCCCCAAAAATTTATTTTGTCTTGTTTTAGTATACCCTATTTCAACCTTTTTCCTAGTATAATTTTTAATTTTTTTTAACACCTATATTTTGTCGCTTACCTTTAGGAATTTTCACCCCGTTATGGTATAATTATACATAATATTTAGGAGGAAAACAAATGAAAAATTGCCCTTGTGGAAAAGAATTAAGTTATGAAGAATGTTGTAAGCCATATATATTAGGTGAAAAAATACCAGTTACTGCTGAAGATACTATGAGATCTAGATATACTGCCTATGTTGTAGGAGAAGTGGATTACGTCTACAATACACACAATCCTAAAACAATTGGAACTCTTAGCAAAGAAGAGATCAAACACTGGTCTGAATCTACAGAATGGAATAAGTTAGAGATCATTGAAACTGTAGGTGGAGGAGAAGATAATTCTGAAGGTATTGTAGAGTTTAAAGGCTACTTTTTAGAAGAGGGAGAAACATTATTTCACCATGAAAGATCCCTGTTTAAGAAGATAGACGGAGCATGGATGTATGATTCAACACTATCTACACAAAAGACAATAAAAAAAGAAGTTAAAATTGGAAGAAATGATCCATGTACATGTGGATCAGGTAAGAAATATAAAAAATGTTGTGGAAAAAACTAAAAAAGAGAGAAATTTCTCTCTTTTTTTAATAAATTTATCTTTTCTTCATAATAAAAGGAAATAAATTC
This sequence comes from Psychrilyobacter sp., assembly GCF_037132775.1. Taxonomy (GTDB): domain Bacteria; phylum Fusobacteriota; class Fusobacteriia; order Fusobacteriales; family Fusobacteriaceae; genus Psychrilyobacter. The sequence goes on along the minus strand of NZ_JBAHZY010000139.1, from coordinate 515 downwards.
ATTGGAGTTTTAGAGATAGATAGTCCAAAATTAGACCGTTTTTATAAAGAAGATAAAATCAATTTAGAAAAACTACTTATGATTTTAATAACTAACAGTAATATATATAATTTTATCTTAAATTTATAGTATAATATATTAGACATATTAAATGAAACTGAAGGTTCTATTTTAGATATAACTAGAAAAAAATTATCTGTAAGAAAGATACAAGGAGGAATATATGAAATATTATTATTTTGATGAAGAAGTAAAAAAAGGAACCTATATCTGCATATTATGTGGTTTAGAGTTAAATATGGAAGATGGAGAAATTTTAGATCTCTGCCCTGTATGTTCAGGATCTAAATACGAGAAAGTAGAGGATTAAAAAATTGGGTCTGTCTCATATTTTGTGTAAACCTCCAAATTAGTGTAAACTACAATTACATTAATTTGGAGGTTTTTTTATGAGAAAAAGAAGAAAAGATTTATCCCCTGATGAATTAGCACGAAAAGAGCTAATTAGAGAATAT